>DTSG01000001.1 GCA_012965455.1 Planctomycetaceae bacterium
AACTCGCCGCGGGCAACCAGGGGACCTGCCCTCTACACACCCAGTAACTCTTTGGCTTGGTGATACCCCGGTGCTTTTTGACCGTATTCGCTAGCAGTGACTCGAGCCAGTCCCAGTAAATGTCGCCAACGGAGGGCTTTGCGTGTATTGGCAAAATCGTCGGCAACCGTTTGGTAATACTTTTCCGCATGCAATGCTCCGTCTTCGCTAATTGCGAAACCGAGCAACAGATCAAAGGCGCCGTCGGCTGCGTGCCCCAGTTGTCCGTATGTGGCAAACGCCGCACAGGCAGCGGCTTGATCATTCATGCGGATCGCTGAGTCGGCTATTGCCAGAAGTGTTTTAGGTGACTTTGTGTCGATCCGCTGTTGGTGCTCTGCCGTTGGATAGGGTTCCCAATTCAAGAAATCGCCGCCACGGTTGGTGCGGTCAAAAGCGACTTGATGACCCGCTAGAATTAAACAGGCGATGGTGTTTCGTTGATTGCTTACCGCTGCCATATTCCGCCAGGCGTTTGCCGAATCCGATGCATGCACGCCGATGGAATCACCATGCACACTGCCAACTGGCTTACCGGCCGACGTCTGTTTTTCCGGTCGACCGGCGTCACGCAAAACTAATTGGTTAGCCGCCAAACTGATCGCCTCGCCCACGGCCGCGGGATCGATGCCTTCACTTAACGCCGCAGCAACTAGTTCCGCAGCACCTGCGGGTGTCGTGCGAAACAACTGCTGGCTAATGCTCAATACCCAGTCGTCTGCGGCGGGGGTGGTACCGAGTGGACGAGATAACAGTTTATAGGCGTCCAGTAACTTGGGCAGAATGTCCCGTCCGCCTTTGCAGTGTTCTGTGTATCTAGGGGATTCAGCCTTTACACAATACCGTACGGATTGCCGCAGCATGGTGTGTGCATTTTCCACGCCGACGATATCAATCAAGTCCCAAGCGCGATAGGGTAGTGCGATACGGTGGACTTCGGTGTGATCTTGAACGGCGAATAATAACTCGTTGAATGCATGGTCGGGTTGGGTTGGGACGGAGTTAACGATCTGCGCGAAGGCTTGTTCAGCGCCCTCTAAATCTTTGTTGCGGACAAGTTCTAGTAGTCGTTTACCGTCGGGGCTCGCGTTGGTTGCGCTATCGAGAGCGATGTGGTGCATTTTTTCGGAGCCGTGTCCGCCATGCTCTTGAATGCGATTGCTGTTGCGGTAGAGCACTTTGAACACGGGCATTGCTTGTTCAGCAGAGCGTAGCCGCTGTGACATTTGAAAAGATGGGACAAGTGCCATCATGGTATGGAATCCAATGTAGTCTTCTCCGCCAAACGTACGAGCGTTGGCGAGTGCAGCTGCAGCGACAAGTTCACGTAGTTTAGTGCCCGCGTTCAGTTTTTCGGTGAGTTTCGGCAACAGACGTTCGGCAGTTGTGTCTTGCATCAAACGTACAAGTGATTCGCTTGAGCCAAAGTCGATTGACTGCGCGTCATCATCGCCGAGTGCTGGCGAGAGCCCCAGATCAAAGGCGGTAGAAAACCCAAGGCCGGCCACAAGCATTCCTTGACCAACACTACGAAAGAAGTCTCGCCGCCGGTTCATTTGGAGAAATCGGTGGGGTGGTGTCATGACATGGTCCCTATATAGTTGTTTTCCTTTTG
>DTSG01000002.1:0-11830 GCA_012965455.1 Planctomycetaceae bacterium
GCACTAATAATGAAAGTAGAATCAGTTCAACATTTTCCAATTTGAAACAAATCACGGAAAAGGGAAATCATCCTAACGCTAAATTCGACGAGGGAATGAATGCTATTTTGGCTTCCGTCAAAACTGACATTCAAAAAACTTGGCAAGACAAATACAACGTGCAAAAACAATCATTGAATTGGCCCGTCGGTCCTGGTCAACTTGATCGCATAACAGCTAATTATTTTGAACCATTATCACCGATCGAACTCAGAGTTGAAATGGATGGAGTGATTAACCCGTTAAATAGTTCAGTAAAAACGGAAATCAGTCAGATCGCCCGCAGCAAATACAAAGACTTTACAGCCGTATATCTGCCAACACTGGCGGACATCGTCGATGCTCGTTGGGGTCCCGACCCTGCCGCAGCCAGCGGATTTGGGGATACTAGTACCGGTGAAGGTGGTGTAGCGGACGTCGCACCGGTCAACGAGCATCTGGTCGTCTGGAAAGAATCCAATCAAAAAGCTCTTACATCACGATTTGCTTGGGCAAATAGCGTACCGACCACCCTCGAGATCCTCTACGCACAGGAAGACCTCTGGGTATTGAACCAATGGCTCAAAATTGTCGCGGACATGAATAAAACCGCTGATGCTGCATATAACGCTAAAGTCACCGACATTATCGGTATCGATCTTGCCAAGAATGGTGCCTTCATTGGTCCCACCGGCGTGGATCTCGCTAAAGAAGCGATACTTAGTGGTGGTAAAGTTACTGGCGGTGATGCGGGCGGCATGGGTGACATGGGTGGCATGGGTGGCATGGGTGGCATGGGTGGCATGGGTGGCATGGACGGCATGATGAGTGGCACTGAAGAAGGTGATGATAATGAAGGTGGTGGAGGTGAAAGTGGTGGAGGTGAAGGTGGCGGTGGCGACGGTGGCGAAGTTGTTGGTGGCGGAGAAACTAAAGCGTCCAGCGATCCTGGCGACCTTCGCTATGTCGACGATACATACCAACCGTTAGCTATCAACGAATTACGTACTGCCTTGAACATCACGACAGAGTCGCGAAATATTCGTCCCAAACTTGCAATTGCCAAACGATACCCCACCAGAATTCGGTTGACGATCGACCTCAGGTTTTTGCATCAGTTTCTTGCTGCCTGTGGTAACGCCGAATTAAGCATCGAAGTTTTACAAGTCCGTATCAATGCTCCCTCAGGAATGAACAAAGGGGGCGGCGACTCTGGTAGCATGGGTAGCATGGGCGGAGACATGGGCGGAGGAATGGACGGAGGAATGGACGGAGGTATGGGTGAAGGGGACATGGGCAGTATGGGCGGAGCCATGGGTGGTATGGGCGGAGCCATGGGTGGTATGGGCGGAGCCATGGGTGGTATGGGCGGAGCCATGGGTGGTATGGGTGGCGGTGCTGTCATTCAAGCCCCAACAATGCAATACCACGTCGAAGTCGAAATATACGGAATCGTGCACATCTATAACCCTGTAAACCTGGCAGCCTTAGGGATTGATCCTCAAGAGAACAACACAAACAATAACAATAACAATCCAGCTGACCCCGGTGGTGAAGCTGAGTAGTTTTAACCAAATGATTTTTACTAATTGTCGGGCAACACCAAATTTCTGGTTCGTTGCTTCGCAATGGAGAATGTAACATGGTTTTTGGACGCAAAAAGAAACAAGACCAAGCAGATACGATCATGGACGCTGTGCTTAAAGCTACCGGTGAGACTGATCTCACAGCGGACCCCACTGCGCCCGCGACAGTCATTGCAAAACAATCAGCTACCACGACGGAAAGCAAGTCCAAGCCGATTTCTGACAATATTCTTATCGTCCATGCAGAAAAGATCGCTCTGACCGTCGCCGTTTTATTGTCAGGCTACCTCATTTACGCCGGAATGGGTGCTGGAGTGGATGATCTGGGCATACGTTTTGACAAGAATGGCGAACAGCTCGATGATAAAATTAAGGAAGCAAATAACAATATCTCCAAGGACACCTGGGAAAAAGAACAAGATAATTACCTGGTGACAAGCTATGAATCGCGAGCCAAGAATAGTCAATTGACAATCAACTCGGATGACTACTCTCCCAATCAACTATTCAATCCCCCAATCAACCGAATCATTACCCGACGCGAAGATCCCCAGTTGTACCCAGTGATGGATATCCGCACGTTCGCCCTGACTGGACCCGTAGCCTATATCTTGGGTGAAAATGAAGTCGACCCTACAGCCGCCGACGAACCTGCTAAAGAAGTGATCGAAGAAAAGAAACCCATCCGTAAGCCTCCCAAGAGAGATGACAATTCTGCCTTTGGTGGAGACGAGATGGCTGGAATGGAGGATATGCCAGGCATGGGCGGCATGGACGGAATGATGGGCGACATGGATGGTGGAGCGATGAGCAATATGGAAGGGATAATCCGTAAACTCCGCAGCGACCGCGGCCAAATACTAGGTTATCGTCCCACCGGTGGAAACACCGGAGATATGGGTGGCATGGGCGGAGATATGGGTGGCATGGGCGGCATGGGTGGAATGATGGGTGGCATGGACGGCACGGACGGCATAGATGATGGCGGCTCCAGCCAATTAACCGGCAACACACCAACAGGGACTCCGGTCGCACGAGCGCGAACAATGGTCGCAGGTACAGCACTCGTACCGTTCAAACAACAATTTGATGAATTTGAACGTGCACTTGCTATGCGATCGGGATACGACGGGCTACGTGATCAACCCGATTACGTGTTTATGTACGTCGAACGCGTCGATGTGACAAGCGACCCTACGCAAGTCGTGGATGAAAGCCAGTGGCAAAGAATTCTGCACACTAATGCACACCGTACTGAACAAAAGAAATGGCACAGTACCGCAACGGAAATCGTAGCATCGTCATACCTAAACCAATACATTTCACTGCAATGCCCACCGGTCATGCTGCGTGACCTCGATAATTTGTTGCGACATCCGGAAATACCATTGGCAGGCATGACTATTAAGAAACCAGATGAGCAAGAATCCGGCGAGGAAACACAAGAAGAACCAGAAGAGAACAACGAAAACGCCGATCTCCCAGGTGGCCTAGCAAACAACCGACCTAATGAAAATGGAAACACCAATCCCGCAGGAGCGATGGGCGGTATGGATGGCATGGATGGCATGGATGACATGGATGGCATGGGCGGAATGATGGGTGGCATGGGTGGCATGGGCGGCATGGGCGGCATGATGGGTGGCATGGATGGCATGGGCGGAGAAATGTTTTCCAACAACATTCCCGACTATAAGCTCGTTCGCTTCTATGATTTCTCTGCTGAAGTTGGACATGTGTATCGATACCGCGTGCAATTGCTGATCGAAGATCCAAACCACCCCAACACCAAGTCCGACGACGAATACCGCGATCACCCCATGCCAAAACAAGTTACACTCAAGGATGACGTGATCCAGCGTATTAAACAACTTGATAGTTCAATCTTCTATCGTGCTACTCCTTGGAGCGAACCCAGCGAACCTGTTGCGGTAATGGATCCATTACAATTCGCGGGCGGAACAGCGGACGTCGTTAAGATTTTAACGGATCCAGTTAGCAGAAGATCATTCCAAGACCACGAACCTTCCGGAGTTGTCAAGACGATTATGTGGGACGAACATCGTGCGGTAGACATCATGTTTAATCGCCCCGTCCATCGCGGTTCATTCATGAATTTCAGCGCTGATGCAGAATACGGACACCCGATTACTGAAGTCATCATGGCCGCCGGACAACAACCATTCAAAACCGACTTTATCATCGGCGATATCCGTGGTGGTGACACTTTACCACTAAACACTAAAGATTTTCCCTATCACGCGCCTGGCGAGTTTTTGCTAATTGATGCCCAAGGTAATCTCGTTGTCCGCACCGAACTTGCCGACGACAGATTGTTCCGTCGCTACAACTATGCTTCCGATACCGAAGATCAATTCGCCCCGACTGACGGAGGCATGGGAGGCATGGACGGCATGATGGGTGGCATGGACGGCATGGACGGTAGCAATTAAATCCGCACACTCGCCACAATCACAAACGGATCCCTGTGGTGTGACCGGTGCCGTCCCCACTACCAAGGCCAGCGGGCACCGAGTGCCGTTTTTTGAATCTTGGTAAGTTGGCGTATTCCCTGTCCAGCGAGACTGAGCATGCTCTGCAGCTGAGCGTCATCAAAGGTCGCTTCTTCACCCGTCCCTTGAATTTCAACAAACCGTTTCCCTCCGGTCATCACGACATTCATATCCACGTCGGCAGCAAAGTCTAACTCATAATCTAAGTCTAAGAAGCAGCGTCCTGCCACAACTCCAACACTCACAGCTGCTACGCTGTCACGCAACGGATATTTCTGGGGATCTGGTAAATCTTTACGAATGCTATGAATAGCATCGATACACGCGATCATTGCCCCGGAAATGCTTGCCGTCCGAGTTCCACCATCTGCTTGTAACACATCACAATCGATTGATATGGAACGTTCTCCAAGTGCATCGAGATCCGCAACCGCTCGTATGCTACGGCCAATCAACCGTTGAATTTCCGTTGTGCGACCATCCACCTTGCCGCGATCTCGGCGTTTACGTGGGCTGGTACTCGAGGGCAACATATTATATTCAGCCGTAATCCAACCGCGACAGCTCCCCTTCATCCAAGGCGGAACCGATTCTTCGATACTCGCAGTACATAACACAACCGTTTCACCGGCGCGGAACAGCACGCTCCCGGGCGCCTTATTTGTATAACGCCGTTTTACCGAAATATCTCGTAATTGATTTGCGCGTCGTTTGATCCTCGCCATCGTCATCTCCTAAATCCTATTCACTTACTTCTTGCAGCAACCACATCAATAATCCCTTTTGAGCGTGCATGCGATTTCCCGCCTGAGTAACGACTCTACTTTGAGGTCCATCCATCACCGCGTCTGTAACTTCTTGACCCCTGCGAGCCGGCAGGCAATGCAAGAAAATTGAATCTTTGGCAGCAACACTTAGTAACTCCTCATTGACTTGGTACTCTGCAAAATCTTGCTCTCGCTGTTGCTGCTCTTGCTCCTGACCCATGCTGGCCCAAACATCCGTATAAATAGCCACCGCATTTTCAACAGCAGCCCGAGCGTCCGTGGTTTGTTGGACTACAAAGCCATCGCACCCCTTGCTAATGGCATCCAGCGCGGTTGTGTCAAATTGATATTTTTCCGGACAGGCGATTGTTAAACTCATGTCGAGTTTACCGCAAGCGATAGCTAACGACCGTGCCACATTGTTAGCGTCACCGATATAAGCCACTGCTTGACCTGCAAGGCTATTGAACCCACCAACATGTTCCGCGATTGTATGTACGTCCGCCAACGCTTGGCAGGGATGACAGAAATCGGTCAGAGCATTAATAACGGGTACGGTGCAATATTGCGCGAGTTCTTCTACAGTTTGGTGCGAGTAGGACCGACAAGCGATGACGTCGACATATTCACTCAGCACTTCGCTGAAATCCTTCATCGATTCGCGCACCCCCCAACCCGCTTCTTGTCCTAAAAACAGACAACCGCCGCCGAGCTGAGTCATTCCAGCCTCGAAACTGACGCGCGTTCGTAGCGATTGCTTTTCGAAAATCAGTGCCAGATTCGAGCCTTGCAAAGGTGCCATCTTTTTCGATCTAGCCAAATCGCTCTTAAGCGATTCGGCGATTTCCAAGATTCGCCGCAGTTCATCTTTGGTTAAATCAAGTAACGAAATTAAATGTTTCATAACGTCTCATCCAAGAAAAAATCAAGTTCGCTCGATCTTGAAAATCGAGCGACTCGTCGAACCATTGAGTTAGGTGTCACAGATTTTTGTTTCCGTAACTCCTGAGTGTCGGTGTTAAACTTCCAATCGTCGCAATACTCCGGATAAAATATCAACACCTTCGTTGGCTTGTTGCTCCGTCAAATTCATGGCCGGCAGCATTCGGATGACATTACCCTGGGTGCAATTAACTAACAGGTTCTGTTCTAAGCACTGCTGTACGACATTTCCACCATCGACATCCAGTTCGATTCCAACCATCATTCCAGCGACCCGAATTTCCTTAATCCACTGACATTCGCTGCGTAACTCACTGAAACGATTTTCGAACAGGGCGGCTAACGTTTGTACATTTTCCAACAGCCCTTCTTCTTCAATCGTCTCAATCATGGCAATCCCAGCAGCAGCAGCCAGCGGGTTCCCGCCAAAGGTCGACGCATGCATTCCGGGTCTCAAACTCGGAGCAATTTCAGCCGTTGTCAGCATAGCTCCTGCAGCGATTCCGCCACTGATTGCTTTCGCCAACGTCATTACATCTGGCGTCACACCAAAACGTTGATATCCAAACCAATCTCCCGTTCGGCCACAACCAGTTTGGACTTCATCGAACATTAACAACAAGTCGTGCTGATCCGCTAACTCTCGCAAGCCTTGCAAGAATCCATCCGCAGGAATTCGCACTCCACCTTCTCCCTGGATCGGTTCAATAAGCAGGGCACATGTTTCCTCGTCGATTAAGTCTTTCGTTGCCTGCAGGTCACCATAGGGTGCATAATTAAATCCAGCCATCAAAGGCCCTAAACCAGCATGGTATTTGGGCTGCGCCGTAGCGGTGGTCGTAGCCAACGTCCGCCCGTGAAAACCACCTTCAAAGGTAATGATCTTGTAACGTTCCGGACCATGATGCAATCGAGCTAACTTAATCGCGGCTTCGTTAGCCTCTGCTCCCGAATTACAGAAAAATGCTTGGCCGCCAAAACTTCGCTCGCTCAACAACTTGGCCCACTGACCCTGAGATTCAAAATGCCAAGAGTTGGGAACATGCACAAGCGTGGCTACCTGTTTTTGCACGGCTTGCACTACCTTAGGTGGACAATGCCCCAGCAAATTACAACCCCAACCCGGAAAGAGGTCCAGATAGCGATTTCCCTCAGCGTCCCAAATAGATGACCCTTCTCCACGCACCAAGTTAATGCCATAACGCCCGTAATTGGGTATAACATAATCTTGAAACAAGGCGATCGTATCTGGTGAACTTAAATTCTGAGCGTTCATGACTTCTGATCCTTTAATACTACAAATTCTGCTGCATTCCCAGTGCATATTATAGGGTGATTTTTCGAATGTCGTCTTGATTGTACCGCACAATAGTAGAACGGCGAAACACCTAGTAAAGCGTATATCGCGAATTACGCTAGCCGCTATTTGATGATTTGAGTGCCAATGCCTTGCGATGTGTAGATTTCCAACAATAGCGAATGGCGGATGCGACCATCTATGATATGGACTTTACGCACGCCGCGATCGAGCGTTTCAATACAAGCTTCGACCTTAGGAATCATTCCGGCATCGATTGCCCCAGCGGCAATCAACTGGTGAGCACGCTCGGCACTTAGCGAAGCTATCAATGTTGACGGGTCGTCTTTGTCCTCACGGACTCCGTTGACATCGCTCAAAAAGATTAACTTTTCGGCTCCCAACAAACGCGCTACCATGGTGGCTGCCGAATCAGCATTCACGTTATAAACTTGTCCCTGCTCGTCAGTGCACATAGAAGGGATGATAGGAACGGTACCCGCATAGCACAGATTGTCGATGACCGCTTGGTCGATTCGTGTGACTTGACCCACAAACCCTAAATCCACATTTTCACCGTCGAGGACTAGTTCTAATGGCTCGCCAAACAACACAGATGTACTATCGAAATTCAATGTCATAGCGCGACCACCCATATCTTCGATCAGTTCAGCGAGCTGGCGATTAACACTACCGGCAAGCACATCCTGAACGATTCTTAGAGTCGCTTGATCCGTTACTCGACGGCCCTGGACAAAATTAGGTGCGATACCAGCTTCATCCATCGCGGCATTGATAGCGGGACCTGCTCCATGTACGATCACGGGCCGCATTCCCACGGTTTCCATGAAAACGATATCCAACAATACATGGCGCAGCGCATCTTCGTCTGCCATGACACTTCCGCCAAGTTTAATGACAGTCGTACGGCCACGAAATTGCCTGATCCAGGATAACGCTTCGATCAGCGTATCTGCTTTTTGTATTGCATCGTCCACAACATCAACCTTTTAAACCGTGTGCTCCGAAGCTAAATATTCTAGGTGTGCCACCGGCAATGTGTCAACAATCAAAACGGTAACGGGAAATTGCCCTCGACCGGTAGGTTTATACACTTCGCGGGGCTTCTTTCCGCGGAACCGGCCGGTAAATGCCATTTGAACCGTAATGAGAATCTCCCCCACTAGAAAAAAACAAGCGTTCGTGGCATGATACTAATAGCAATCGTATAGCAATCCTTCCCAGCACAATTCTTATCTTGGATTAATCACCTGCGATGACCGCCGACGCAATGCTTGACAATCCCATTGCCAACGACGCCAACACACAAACGATGGCGATTATTCTCGCTGCTGGGCGGGGTTCCCGAATGCAATCCGACCGACCCAAGGTGCTGCTACAGGCCTTAGGCCGCCCGCTAGTGGCACACGTCATTGATGCACTGCTGACGGCTGGCATCCAAAAAATTGTCCTCGTCGTAGGCTATCAGCAGGAACTAGTTAAGACAGAACTCAAAGGATACTCCAACCTCACATTCGTGACCCAACAAGAGCAACTCGGCACAGGTCATGCAGTTCAAATGTGCGGCACTCAACTCAAACAACACTCTGGCCCTGTCATCGTCGTAACCGGCGACTCACCGTTAATTCAGCCTCAGTCCATAAAGTCACTTCTCGCCGAGTTTCAAGCAATGCAAGCAAGCTGCATTTTAGGGTCGTTGCACCACGACGACCCCACTGGACTAGGCCGCATCGTACGCGACCGGCAAGGAGCCTTTACGGAAATCGTCGAACAAAAAGATGCTTCAGAACCGCAGAAAAATATCACGGAAGTCAATATGAGCACCTATGTGTTTGACTCAGGTCACCTACAATGGTCGCTAGAAAAACTACAATCAAACAATGCTCAAACGGAATACTATCTGACGGATTGTCCGTCGATCTTGAAACAAGCTGGGTATGTTGTTGAAGCACTGCCGGTCTTAAAATCATGCGAGTCATTGAGCGTAAATACGCTCGAACAGTTACAATTAGTCGAACAAGAAATGCAACAACTGGGGTATTAGATGCGTGAATTAAAAATATTCAGTGGCGCCGCAAACCGAGTCCTAGCCGAGGATATTTGCGGGTTTCTCCATCTCCCGCTGGGCGCCATTTCGCTGACCACATTTCCAGACGGCGAAAAGCACTGCAAAATTAATGAAGACGTACGGGGTCGCGATATTTTTATCATCCAGCCCACTGCACCACCGGTCAATGACAACCTCATGGAACTATTGATCATGATTGACAGTTTCAAGCGAGCCAGCGCTTCACGAATTACCGCCGTCATACCCTACTTTGGCTATGCTCGATCTGACCGTAAAGATGAAGGTCGCGTGCCCATTACGGCAAAACTCTGTGCAAATATTATTACTCGAGCAGGAGCCGACCGCGTTTTAACAATGGATTTGCACGCAGCACAAATTCAGGGATTCTTCGATGTGCCAGTCGACCACCTGTACGCCGCGCCGGTCATGAACGAACACTTCCGTTCCCTAGGACTCGACCCAGATGAACTCGCCGTCGTCAGCCCCGATGAAGGCAGCATCAAACGAGCCATTGGCCACGTGCAGCGGTTAGGAGGTACGTTGGCAATTGTTGACAAACGCCGAGCTAGCGCCATGGAGACCACCCAAGAGAATCTAATCGGCGGACCCATCGAAGGTCGAGTCGCTTTAATGTTCGATGATATGATTAGCACAGCCGGCAGTATTTGTGGTGCCGCAGAATTAGTCAAAGCTGCTGGTGCTCGCGAAATACATGTCGCAGCAACACATGGTGTGTTTTGTGGGCCAGCACTGGAACGAATACAAAACTCGCCGATCACTAGTGTTATTGTGACCGATAGCATTGCTTTGAGCGACGAAGCCAAAATACCGCAGATCAAACAATTGACGATCGCACCGTTATTAGCAGAAGCGATTAAGCGAATTCATCACGATCAGTCCATTAGTTCCATCTTTGCCAATTTCGATGGCTCCGACGAATAACACGATTCACATTAAGATAAACTCACCGCAGACATTACTTCAGAGATTGAACATGACAAAAGCACGAAAGAAGGCGGCCTTTGAAACGGTCGAACCTATTGGAGCTAGAATTCTAGTCCGCAAAGATGACCCAAAACGTGAAACCCGTGGTGGGATTGCGCTGCCGGATGCCGCTGAAATACCTACAATAACCGGTCGAATTGTTTCCATTTCAGCTTTAATCGAGAACGATGAAGATGTCCCTCTGAGACAATACGATAAAATCCTGTTTCATCCCAAAGATGCAATTCCTGTAGAATTCGAGCACGATAACCAGTTGTTCGTAGTGCCCGTCGACGATGTCGTGGCCGTCTTCCGCTCCGACGAATAACAATTGGCAAAGCCTAGCTGTAGCGCCACTGAAAAATCTAACCGCCGTTACGAGCGTTTTGCCCATTTGGACTTGTAAAGCTCGACCTTTATGCCAAAATAACGAATTGCCTATTGATTAATATTATCAACCGCTATGGTCTTGACGCCCTCGGTCTGATGCTTATTCTTAGGGCTTAATACCATTTTCACGCAATCCACAGTTTGATGCGCCTAGATTTTTCTTGTGTGAGTTCGCAAGTTATTTCCATAGCAAAATCATCGAATTAACCTATAAAAGAAGGAAGAATTCCATGGCGGAATTGTTTCAAACCGAATTACGAGACCTTACTGGCAGTGCTAATACCCGTCGATTACGTCGCAGTGGCAATGTTCCTGCGATCCTTTATGGGCACGGCAAAGAAAATGTCAGCTTGTCACTTGAGAGCAAACAGGTCCAAGCAACTATCGCAAGACGAGAAAAACTCGTTCAACTTGAAGGTGCCGTTACCGAAAATGCACTCGTCAAAGCTGTCCAGTGGGACGCCTTGGGATCTAAAGTCATTCACCTTGATCTGACCCGAGTGGACGAAGATGAAACTGTCGAAGTGACAGTTGTCATTGTCGTTAAAGGAACAGCTCCTGGACTTGCTGCCGGTGGACGCGTAAACCGTACCATTCGAAGAACGCTAATCACCTGTCCGGTTATGAAAATACCAAGTGAAATTGAGCTGAACCTCTCGACACTTGAACTCAACGGTAGCCTTACATTGGCTGACGTGGAGCTGCCTGAAGGTACTCAACTTGTAGCAGCACTGGAAACCGTGGTTGCCACTTGTACAGAAATCATCGTCGTTGAAGAACCAACCCTTGATGAAGCCACAGACGATGCAGCAGAACCAGAACTAATCGGTGATACTGGCGACGATGACGCTGGTGGTGACGATGCGGAAAGTAGCGACAGAGGAAGTGACGATGCAGACGCAGGAGGCGCAGACGGCGAATAATAGTACAGTTCCTAGGTTTAAATAAAGCAACGATCCGTTAAACAACGATCAAACACTTTACGAGATCAACATCATGAAACTAATTGTTGGTTTAGGAAACCCGGGAAAACAATACCAAGCCACTCGGCACAATATTGGGTGGCAAGTCATCGCAGAACTCGCAAATCGGCACGGCGTTGCCCGAGCCAAAGCAAAATTCAACGGTGAAATAGTAGAAGCTCAGTTCCAATCCAACCGCGGATTGCTACTGTGCCCTCTAACATATATGAATTTAAGCGAAGATTCGATACAAGAGAAACAAAATATAGAAATTGGACAAGT
>DTSG01000002.1:11840-19655 GCA_012965455.1 Planctomycetaceae bacterium
TACTAACGAAGACATCCGCCCAAGGCGTGCAACTTACGTTTGAGATCTTTGAGCGACCAACGATCAATACGGTAGGTTGATTTTTATGATTTACCACATGACGACATCCTTGTTGTGTGCGATGATATAAATCTCCCACTGGGGAATTTGCGCTTTCGAGCCAAAGGATCTGCGGGAGGTCAAAAAGGGTTGAACGATATCCTGCAAAAACTGGGAAGTCAGAATATTCCTAGATTACGCATCGGAGTCGGGAAACCTCCCCCGCGGTGGGATGCCGCGGATTATGTATTGGGAAAATTCACAACGCAAGAACAGGAAATCGTACAACAATCCGTTGACTGGGCAAGCAACGCCGTAGCCGACTGGGTAGCCCACGATACCGCCTTTTGCATGAACCAATACAACGAGAAATAAGTAACTAAACAATAAACTAATTTTGATTTTATGAGGAGAATTGATTTGTCTGCAACCGTTTACGAATGCATGCACATTCTCGATTCCAATCGATATGCTCGTGACCCCAGTGGAGTTCAAGAGTCTGTCGATAGCACGGTTACGAAATTTGATGGAGAAATCCTTGTTTCGCGACTTTGGAACGAACAGAAACTTGCCTATCTCGTCGATGGTCACCGTAAAGGGACTTATTGGCTTAGCTACATCCGAATTGAAGGATCACGACTCGTGGAAATGGAACGTGCCTTCCAACTCAACGAAAATGTCCTGCGGACTTTGACTTTGCGACTTGACGAACGACTCGTCGAACCAATGGTTGCTCATGCTCTGGGAGAAACTGCGCCAAGCACCATCGGTGACGATGATACTGCCAGTGATGCCGGTGATCAGAGTGATGCGAATAATAGCAAAGCAGCTGATGAATCGGTCGAAACAACTGAATCGGTCGAAACAACTGAATCGGTCGAAACAACTGAATCAGCCGATCAACCGGTAGCTGAAGAAGCTAGTAGTGAATCGTAGATAAGATGATACGGTTTTGTGACGTCATATCACAATATTGCCCTCCACACCGGTTTAGGTGAGCGGACACGCAGTAGACATTGTCGACTCCAAACTTTTCATACCACTATTAAGGAATGTTACCAACATGGCCAGTTTTAATAAAGTTATCCTGATGGGTAATCTCACTAGGGATGTTGAATTGCGACACACGAATTCAGGTATAGCGGTGACCGAAATTGGACTCGCTGTAAATGAAAAACGTAAAGACGCCAATGGACAGTGGGTTGAGGAAACTACGTTCGTTGACATTACTCTGTGGGGACGAACCGCTGAAATTTGTAACGAGTACTTAGGTAAGGGTTCCGGAGTCCTAATTGAAGGGCGACTGAAACTTGACCAGTGGGACGACAAACAGACTGGACAAAAACGAAGTAAACTACTAGTGACCGGTGATCGCATGCAAATGCTTCCACGTGGTGGAGGCAGTGGTGGAGGCAGTGGTGGAGGCAGTGGCGACGGTGGCGGAAGCTTCCAAGATTCCAACCCAGCACCTCCAGCTCAGTCATTTCAACAGCAGCCTCAAAGCAATCAAGGAGCACAGCAATTTCAGTCGGAACCGGCGCCCTCGGAAAACCCTCCCTCAGCAGCACCTCCCGTGGATGATGATATCCCTTTTTAACGTTCACACCAACCAAACAAATTTCAATCTAACACTCTTTCATTAAGTGACTCGGAAAATGCCCAGAAGCCCCGAAACAAAACGATCTTACAAACGTCTACCCAAAGGTCCCAACGGGGGAATCGAATTACTGTTAATTCAGTCTGTCGATAACCTCGGACACGCTGGTGACATTGTCGAAGTGAAACCTGGATTTGCTAATAACTATTTGATTCCAAATGCCATGGCCACGATTGCCTCGGAACACCATAAGCGAATGGTCGAAAAACATCGCGCCAAGATTCAAGCACAAGCTCAAGCGCGCTTGGCTGGCCGACGTGAAATCGCTGCTAAACTCGCCGAAGAAAGTGTTACGATTGAGTCCAAAGCCAACGAAGAAGGCGTCCTCTACGGTAGCGTCGGCGTAAACGACATCGTTGATCATTTACGTGGCAAGAACTACACAATCAACAGCGAAAACGTCATCATCGATGGACAAATTAAAGAACACGGGCTATTCACCGTCACGGTGCACCTGCACCAAGACGTTGACGATGTTGAATTGAAGGTGTGGGTTGTCCCACCAACTGGAGAATAATCTCCGCTCAATTCGATTCCAAACTTGTTGTTCACACCCCAAAAGCTCTGCCGACAATTCGGCCGAGCTTTTTTGCTAAGCTGTTGCTTCAAACCAATGCATTAATCAGCGATGCCGTGTACAATAACGGCTTACTTATCACACTCGCTGAAAAATAACACCTTTTCGTTTGGATCACTGCGACTTAATGGCAATAGTTCCCGACCAACGCGCTAACGGCAAATTCTCCACCACTGCCGAGTTTCTCGACCGTCAACCGCCCTATGATCTCAATGCGGAAAAGGGCGTCCTCGGCAGTATCCTGCTGATGCCTGACGTGATCGATGATGTCATTTTGATAATCCGCGCGGAAGATTATTTTGATGAAGCCCATCAAAAACTCTACCAAACGATGAAGGACATGCACGACGATGGTCAAAAAATCGACACGATGTTACTCGTTGATCGCTTAAAAACCGCAGGACTATATGAACTAATTGGCGGCGCCGGATTCCTTGCTGAAATAGGAAAGGCTGTCCCCAATGCCGCGCACGCAGTTTATTACGCAGAAATCGTGCGCGAAAAATCAACCTACCGTTCACTAATCGATGTGAGCACAGAAATCTTAAAAGACGCTTACGATCAAAACAACGATTCACGAAACTTGCTGAGCCAAGCAGAACAAAAAATATTCGGTATTGTCGATGACCGTGGTCATAATACCGTTTCGCCGTTGAATGATATTTTACATGAAGCCATGGATCGTATGGACGCTCGCATGAGTGGCAATTATGCCGACGATGCTGTCGCGACCCATTTCCAAGACCTTGACAACATCACCGGTGGCTTACACGCAAACGAATTGATTATCCTAGCGGCTCGCCCAAGTATGGGAAAAACTGCTTTTGCGATGAACATCACCGAAAATGTCGCTGTGCTTAGTGATCAGCCCGTGTTGTTCGTCAGTTTAGAAATGTCCAAATTGGAATTATGCGATCGCTTGTTGTGTAGCGCTGCCAGAGTTAATGGTCAAAAACTGCGAAATGGGAACATTGGCAATGACGAAAGAAAGCAACTGATAGAAAAAGCGGGGGAAATGAGCAGTGCTCCGCTATATGTTGACGATGCACCGAGTCGTACCGTCAGCGAAATAGCAGCGTCTGCTAGAAGAATCCGCCGCCGCCAAGGTAAACTCGGACTGATCGTCGTCGACTATCTGCAACTTATCGAACCCGATAATCCACGCGACCCACGGCAAGAGCAAGTCGCGAAAATGGCTCGCCGCCTCAAAGGACTCGCCCGTGACCTTTCCGTCCCCGTGCTGTGCCTGTCGCAATTAAACCGACAAACAGAGGGCACGGGTGACCATCGTCCGAAATTGAGCCACTTGCGTGAATCTGGTGCGATCGAACAAGACGCTGATGTTGTGATGTTTATTCACCGTGAAGAATACTATCAACGCGGTGATGACGCTGAACAATATGCGGGCCAAGCGGAAATTATCATTGCCAAGCAGCGTAACGGTCCAACCGGGGAAATCGAAATGCTGTGGCAAAAAGACTTCACCCGCTTCGTCGACAAAGCACCTGAACGCTTGCAAGCATTCGATGACTTCAACGCCGCACCAGCTGGCGACCCTTTCTAAGAACTCGCGCTGCGATTCCCCAAATATCCCCAATGCGTAGACCCGTGATAATTCGTGGTTGGAAATACGTATTGCCCCAGAAGAGGGAATATTGTATTTTTCTCCCATCTTTGCAGCCTATTTATACGTGTCATCAAATCGATAGCATGTACGTTTGCAGCAAACGAATTCATATACATCCGCGAATATAAGCAAGTCGTTTTCGTATTGTCTGCGAATGGACAAATACCTATGCATCAAACTACATATGTCAAACACCTATTCACGTTCAGTGCCGTTAGCATCGCAATATTTCTTTGCAGCAAACCATTGCCGCTGAGTGCTCAAAATCCCGCTACATTCCCTGCGGCAAACAGTTCACCGAGTCAACAATCCGTGCCCGTCGCGACATCGCCTCCCGAGGCACAATCCTCGTCCACAATCGCCAATCAATCCAATCCCCACCCTGAATTCCAGGGGATGCCGGTGATTTCCATTGAATTCAAGGGTAATCGATATTTAACCGCAGAAAAACTGTATGGCACTATCAAGACCCGCATCGATCGTTCCTTCGATTCCGCCATCATCAAAGAAGATGTACGACGACTTTACCGCACTGGACTAATCCGCGATGTACGATTACTAACGAAGACATCCGCCCAAGGCGTGCAACTTACGTTTGAGATCTTTGAGCGACCAACGATCAATACGGTCCGCTTTATCGGAAATAGAATGTTTCTCGACAATAAGCTTACCAAGCAATCAGATTTACGGGGTGGTGATGCCTTGGATATATTCGCGATTGAAGATGCAAAACGAAAAATTGAAGAACTATATCACGAAAAAGGTCACCCCAAAGCCCACGTTACGATCCTCGAAGGCAACAAGCCAGACCAACGAAACGTCGTTTTTTATATCGACGAAGGACCTCGTGAAAAGATTGCCAAAATCGAAGTTGTCGGAAATGACCCGCGATTGGCAACCGACGCTCGCTTAAAAACGCAGTTACAAGCTAAAGACAAACTTACCAATTGGCTCTACGGCGGAGACTATGTACCTAAGGCTATCGATGCCGACGTGCAACAGTTGATCAGCTATTACCGCAATCTCGGTTACTTTCAAGCAACCGCTGGGCGGCACGTCGAATACGATGAATCAGGTCATTGGGTAACACTGCGGTTTATCGTCAATGAAGGCCCACGCTATCGGATAGGTTCAATATCGATTCAGGGTAACAACCGAGTATCCTCGCCGACGTTGCAACCGCTACTAACAATTCAAAATGGTGACTATTTCAATCGTAGTGAACTATCTACCGTACTCGATTCACTAAAAGAACTCTACGGAAAACTTGGCTTTATCTATTCAACGGTTACTCCCGATATCCGCTTCAAAGAAGTCCCTGGCGAATTGGATGTCGTTTTTCAAATAGGCGAAGGGGATCAGTTTAAAATTGGTCGTATTGACGCCCATATCAGCGGACTCAACCCACACACCAAAAATGCCGTCGTCCTCAACCGACTCTCACTCATCCCCGGTTATCTAGCAAACAATCGCGAGGTCAAAGCTAGTGAGCGACGATTGCGATTTAGCAGCCTATTTAACTCAGATCCGAGCATGGGCACGCCTCCTTCCATTGTCATCCGTACCGACGCCATCGACGCCATGCTTAGCAACGGGACTCCTGACCAACAACAACCAAAAACCACGCACACAATTCGTGGCCAAAGCCCACCGACAGCAACACCAAACAATAATCCCGTAAATCGCACTTCCGCTTTCCCTTTGCGGTAGGCAATCGGTCACTTCATAGGCTCGCAAATGCAACGAACTATTTCTTCCATATACATGCAGATCAGCTGCAAAACCCTCGGTGTAGGGCTCCTGTTAAGTGTGCTCGGGTGCTCAATATCCGATTCTGCACGCCGTGCCGATAATCCCGCTAGTTTGCTCGATGGTCAACCCACTCCTGCTGAGTCCAAAGACGACGGTTTTCGCATCGAACCTGTTTTCGACAATGCCAACGTTAATACGCTACGACAATCATCTCAACGACCAACTACATCCGCTACGCGGGCATCTGGGTCATTTAATACTTTCAGTACAGACCAAGAGAACACTGTTGTCATTCGAGGCCAAAGCCCGACCCCACAAAATAACGCCGCCCCCAGCAATACGTCTGCTGCCAATGGCGTCGCGTCTGCCGATTTTGTGGAACTGGGCAATCCTAGCCAAGTGCTGCGGATCGATGATCAAGAGTCCTCGAACGTCTCACAGGCGTCTTGGCAACAGTCGCCATTAGCACCCAATGATGACTCTGTCAGTCCGCTGTTCGATCCTAATGCCAATCTTAATTCCGTTCCTTTTGATGTTTTTGTAGAAGAGGGACGGACCGGCAGATTCGTATTTGGTGTCGGCGTGAACTCGGATGCTGGCGTTACCGGTACTATTGTCATTGATGAACGAAACTTTGATTACGAAGCCATTCCACGCAACTGGGATGACTTTATCGAAGGTCGTGCTTTTCGAGGGGGCGGTCAAGGCTTTCGCTTAGAAGCAATGCCCGGACAAAACTGGTCTCGCTATATGCTTCAATACTCCAACCCCTACTTCAATGACACTAAGATTAGTTTCAATACCAGCGCGTTTTTGTACGATCGAATTTACCAGGATTGGAATGAGAACCGAGTCGGCGGTCGCTTTTCCTTCGGTTATCGACTGACACCAGATCTTTCGGTAAATACCGCACTGCGTATTGAACAGGTCGGAGTCGATAGCCCAAGTACACTAGGCGTACCCGCCCTCGACGAAGCCTTGGGAGACAACAATCTTGTCGGTTTTCGATTGGGATTAAAACACGATACTCGGGACACCCCCTTCCTGGCAACCGAAGGGCATTATTTTTCGACAAGCGTGGAACAAGTCGTCGGCAGTTTCGATTACACCCGAGGGTCAATCGAATATCGAAAGTACAACCTTATCCGAGAACGAGCTGACGGATCCGGGCGGCATGTATTGTCATGGGCCCTGCAATTAGACGTAACGGGCGATAACACTCCGATTTACGATCACTATTTTGCAGGTGGTTATCAAACGATTCGTGGTTTTCGATACCGCGGAGCATCTCCCGTTAGCGGCGGTGTGCAGACTGGCGGCCATCTGCGATTCCTAGGGACCGTTCAATATATGTTCCCCTTTACTGCCGACGATATGCTTAGAGGTGTCGTGTTTACAGACTTTGGTACCGTTGAAGAACAATATTCCCTACAAAGCGATGATTTTCGAGTCGTCGTCGGTGCTGGTCTACGGATTGCCGTTCCCTTTATGTCCCAAGCACCTTTCGCGTTAGACTTTGGTTTCCCGATTAACAGCGCTGACACCGATCAAAAACAAACGTTCAGCTTCTTCATGGGCTTCAGTCGCGGTTAAGCCAGTTGTAGCATTACGACCATCGTCACAATGATGGTCAATGCCCCGATGACCCACACGATTATATTCTTCTTTCGCAAGAATTGGTTTTTCTCGTCTGGCGTGCGACTGCGCAATTCTCGCTTATTGATGCCCCGCCCCACTGTTATCGGTTCCGCGTCGACTCGAACATTGATTATCACCGCAGCTTCATCGGTTTCATGGTGGTCGGTGCGCGTTTCAATCTGCGCGTCGTCCAAGTGAAAGTCTGGCGGCAACAAATCCTCAATGGCGGTGTCCGTTTCGGTGCTAACGTGTGATTCGTCCATGTGATCGTCAATAACGGTATCCGGCATCGTCGGCGGCGGGGCAACAGACTCCGTGTCGTCAACAGATTTATCCACGTCCTCGTCAATGATGACAACCGCCGGCAATTCGTCGGGCACCGTCACAGGCGGGGCAACAGACTCCGTGTCGTCAACAGATTTATCCACGTCCTCGTCAATGACGACAACCGCCGGCAAGTCGTCAGGCACCGTCACAGGCGGGGTTGTAGACTCAGTGTCGTCAACAGACGTTTCCACATCAGCG
>DTSG01000003.1 GCA_012965455.1 Planctomycetaceae bacterium
CTGATCACGAGCCGCATCAGCTCCCCCGTTGGCATCCACACCGGTGGACAACAAAGCATCCAATTCCTGTTGCGTTTGTTCGCGTGTACCTAAATCAGATCGATATTCCAAATCAAAACTAGTTTGCATTGACTCAAATCGCGACATGCTCGTAATTTGTTCTGACAAAAACGGTTTATAAGACCATGTCCCAATGGTCGCCCCGGACACCACGGCACCGTCATAACTAAACTCCGCAGGTTCCACTGGCATGGCAGCCAATGCTTCCAGAGCAGCAAGACCCAATTGTTGCCCGTTGCGAACGGCAACAGCGACATCACCTACAAACCCTTCTCGGGGTCCCACATCTCCTGACGCGCCTTGAATAAACACAACGGGAATTTCACCCAATGCCTGCCGTACCGTGCGTCGCATTGGCCCAACGTAATCAGGACTGATTAACTCGTTATCCCAAGCAAGCGTCGTAGGGTGGCAGCCGTAGTTCACCACTACCGTTTTTACATCGCCTTCTAAATCACATAAGCGGATGACCATAACCGTTGAATCAGCGGCGCCGAGCGGGTTATACCCACAAACATAGGAATTATTCGCCTCGTCCCAGTAGTCCCGATTTTGAGCGAGCGAACAATGCCCGCTATTCGTCGTCAACCACATCTCTTCCAGGCTATCTGGTAATGCTGCCGCGGCGACTGATACCTTTTCACCAATCTCCGCTAAATATGGCGCTATCAACTCCCCCCCGGGTAATTCCGCCCGCGATGAATCCATCAAACCAGCGGCATGCGTATGCGTGAAATAGATAACGATTTGTTCAGGGTCAAGTCCCGTCGCGGCGCTTAACGATTGTTTTATCGGCTCTAGGTCCGCTGCCCAAAAAAGACAATGATCAACCGACAAGAGCAGAACGTCAGTATCGACTGCGGCGGTGGCACTAGATTTTAACCACAGTAGATTTACTTCCAGCGGTTGATGAACTCCGGCGGCCTGATCGTGCAGCGCCGCACCCCACATGCGATGATACATGTTTTTTGGAGGAGTGATATCTACGGTTACCGCCGCCGCACGACAACGCCCGTATTTGAATTGAGAATCGCGCATAAATAATGCCTCAGAGGTAATGAACAACTAAGGCATTATAACTTGATGTCTGTTTGCAGAGTAGCTTAGAGCCACTCACCGAAAATGTCATCGGCCATATCGTTGATGGCCAACTCCAAATCATCTCCGTCATTCGATTCAACACTGTCGTGATTTCCACCGACGAACATTGACAATCCGATTTCGTTCTCACGGACTCGCATCCATTCGTCGACGCCAGCTGCTTCTGGAGCATCAGCAACCACGATGTCGATACTATCAATGGATGTGTCCAGCGAGGTCTGGGTAGGTGCCATTGGCGTAAATTCGCCCTCAGCCATTCCACCCGCAACTGCGGTACGGTTGTTTAGATAGTTGATAATCGAAAGTGCATCGAGCGGTGTGATGTACGCGTCTCGATTCACATCCAGACGGTTGTCATAAGATAACTCTTCACCTTCCGCCAACCCGCGTGAGCCGTTGGCGTTTAGGTTATTGATGATGTTCAACGCATCTAGCGGAGTCACTGCACCGTCTTGGTTGATATCCAACTCGCCTTCACCGC
>DTSG01000004.1:0-1892 GCA_012965455.1 Planctomycetaceae bacterium
CAGTTTTCCAGTGTTATCGTAGATTTCAACTAAAGGGTCGGTTGGAAAACCTAGCGAGCGAGCAAATAAGTCAACAACCAATGACTCGCCTTTCTGCAGATTTTCAAGTAGGAACACATCCTGGTCTTCGTGTTGTTCAATAACACCGCTAATACTGGCGGGTAAAACGACAACCTGCGGAGATTCGATACTGGATTGCTGTGTGGCAACCACCACGTTCCTAGCGGTTAGCGGTACGTAGACGGTGCCAGGGACGCCAGCCAGCGACACGTAAGGCATCTCAACTGCACCTGTCCAATGCAGAGACTCTATGGCAAACCCAGTCCCCTGCAACTGCAAGTCCACGGCCTCCGCTGAAACGGAAAGTGGCAAACAAAAGTCGAGCAATCGTTTGGTGGTGGCAGTCAAGCGATATACATAATCTGCGTTCGAGGAAAAGGCGATCGTTGAGTTAGTCGCTTCCGGAAATGCGAATATTCTCACCTGGACCATACCAGTACGCTTAGCTGTATAGGATAACTGAGGATCTAATCCTCGTTCGTCATCATTTTGAGCAAGTACAAATCCTCGGCTATCACACACTTGGATGATTGCATCCATCGCTACACCGAGAATGTTGTTTGCAACTAACAATAACGATAAGGTTTCACTCTCGGCTAAATCGACTAGAAAAATATCAACATCCGCCGACTCTTTTAGCTGCCCATTAATAACTGCCGGCAAAGTAACTTGGTTACCCTCACCCGGATTACCGTTGGGTTCCTTTTCACGCCACTCGGGAACTGCACCTACGATCAACGGAATTACCTTAGTGGCTCCTTCACCATCAAAAAGACGAAAATGGTATACGCCCGCACGAACCTCCGTGGATGTTGCAACAGATAGCTTACCTGCCTTTTCCAGCGGATTGATTTCCAGCCCAACGGGTAACTCACCTGCCACCTCCAGTGGCCACTTGGTCCAACTCCCCTGCACGGTTATTTCCTCCGTCGTGCCCTGTTGCAAGCCCCACGGGTACAGATGTGTGACAGATGGCGCAGCGGCCTGTACCACAGTGGAAACCAGTCCAATGGCAATTAACCACGTTGTCATGACAGTGGTGACGCGATACGCTAACCAACTTCTATGAGTTAACAGTGCCATTAATTAGTCCTTGATTATAAATTCAGGAGTGTTCATTAAAGCCCAGAGGATCGTTTCCGCTGCCTGGCGTCGCGACATTCCCTCTTGAGAAAAAATACCCTGACAGATCCCAAGCTCTTCCTCAGTCGGTCGCCGACTGTATGCCAACAAATATAATTGGGCGACAATCTCATCACTCGTCAATTCTTTTCGCGCCGCTAACGCTGCCAGCCTGCCATTGTCACTTATGATATTTGCATGGATTTGCGGAGCGTTCATCATGTGCAATGCCTGTGTCACCGTCGAATCCGTCGTCCGTTCGCAAGGTGGATCTTGGTTCGGGTCTGGTCGACCGAACGTATCTAAAAACAAACTACTAACACGATGTGTCCAAATTTGGTTGGAGCGCGATCCCGCTGGCATTGCGGCAAATTTATTTGGGATTTGAGTAATGTCGGCTACCGCATCAAGCAACACTTCGGCACGCAAACGCTGTCGGTAGTGTCGCGAATAATTCTGAGTGTCAGCGATATTTCTCTCGGTAGCTGTCGAGCTTAGTTCGTAGACATGCGATTTCGCAATCACTGCAATCAACTTTTTGATATCATAGTCATGGTCTGCAAAATATTTCCCTAGACTCTTAAGCAACGGTTCATTCGATGCCGGATTTGTCGCCCGCAAGTCATCAACTGGTTCAAACAAGCCACGGCCCATGAGATCAGCCCAAATCCGGTTTACCATGACGCCGGCAAAGAATTCGTTGTCTTTGC
>DTSG01000004.1:1902-6133 GCA_012965455.1 Planctomycetaceae bacterium
CCATCTGGGTGGCCAGCCAGTCCAGCAGCTCCGGATGGGTCGGCAGCTGACCGAGCTTGCCGAAATCGCTGGGCGTCGGACAGATTCCCCGCCCGAAATGGAATTGCCAGAGACGATTGGCTATGGCACGAGAGCTGGTGGGGTTGTCTTTGCTGACCATCCAATCGACTAATTTGTGCCGCAGTGTGTAATCATCCAGCATATCTTCCGCGGAAAGATTGTTTTCACCGAACAGCGGACGGGGGCTCAAAACTTCGTTGGTTCGCGGATGTGTAACACTTCCAGATTTTGCACCCAAAACCACTTCTTCACTTCCGGAAATGGGCGGTGACAAACCCGTACCCTTTCGTCCAACACGTGAAAAATAGGCCGCAAACGAATAGAAATCCTCCTGACTCCAACGCTCAAATGGGTGGTGATGGCACTTTGCACAGTCCAAGCGAATACCGAGAAATAATTGGCTAATCAGAGTTGCAATTTCATCCGGCGAGCGACGATCACGAAACAATGTAGCAGCGCCGTTTCGATAGGTACTACCCTCAGCAGCAACCAGCCCACGCACGAATTCATCGTACGGCCGGTTTTCACGAAACGCTTGACGTATCCAATTGTCGTAATTCAAAACCGCTTTAATACCAACTCGATATGGATTCGGACGCAACAGGTCAACCCACTTATTTGCCCAATGATCTACGTACTCGGGTTGCTCCAATAGCCAGTCAACAAGGTCCTCTCGTTTAGATTCAACTTGGTTCGCTATGAATTGTTCTGTTTCAGATGGACTTGGGAGTCGCCCAATCAAGTCAATAAACACACGACGCACATACGTTTGATCTGCGGATGTCTCCGATAAAGTAATTCCCAATAATTGCAATTTATCGTAAACCAACGGATCAATAAAATTATTGCGCTGTAGTTCGCTGTAATATTCTGGAACCACGTCACCGAGCAGCGGTATTAAGACGCGACAAGTGGCAAACGTTCCCATGAATCGCACCATGATGGTAGACTCCCCGGGGATCGGTCCCGCAGTAATCCTGCCTTGTTCGTTCACTTCCACAATCGTGTTTTCGTTCGATTGGAATGCCGCTTGGCCTGTTACATCATATCGACTTCCGTCGGAATACTCAGCCATGACAACCAACTGCTGCTGTTCGCTTGGTTTCATACTACGCTGCTGTGGAAATACTTCCACACTAACAAGCGTTGGCTCATTTTCGATCGTCAGAGGTGTTCCGTTGTTGATCCACCTTAAGAGCGTGGCGTAGTCATCACTGTCACTCGGCAAACGCACTCCACCACCATGGGGAACTTGGCCGGATCCTTTGCGAAGTACGAGGCTCTCAATCGGCGAAGCCGGGAAGACTCGCCGCCCCCGAGCTTCCCGCGTTAATGCATCAAAATCAAATTGCGAATCAAATCCTAACAATGACAGTTGAAATCCATTTTGACCGCGAGCTTTACCGTGACAAGCGCCGGTACTACATCCGCGAGCCGCTAAAATTGGCTGAACATGCATATTGAATGAGACTGGAGCGTGCTTTGCTACGTCGGCTACGGTAACCGGAATCAAAACGGTCTGTTTATTGAAGCGTATGCGAAGTTTGGTACTGCCGTTGCCGACTGTCGAAACAACGCCGGTGGGTGACACAGCAACGATGTTGGACTTTTCCGCTCGATAACTTGCTTCCGCTGTAACCTCACGAACATCATCCCCACTGCGTTGCAATACAACCAACCGTTGTTCCCCAGTTTGGTATCGCAAATCGATCGTTTTAGGAAATACCTCAATCTCTGCTTGTAGGTCAGCAGCAATTAAGAGTATTGCCAGAGGCAACGCCCAACGGAGATTGTGACCAATATACATGATCTACTTTCTTGTAGGGGGAGGAAGTTTCGGTGGGAATGTGGGGGAATTTCCAAAGGGGCGCGAGTGCTTCATTATCGCAAGCGTCACGACCTTTCTCAACATCAGCCGGAGAAAAATTCCGGTTTCTTGGCTCAAGCCAAGTACTTTCAGCAACGAACAAATTATTATGTTTCGCCAGCGAAATGAAAAAACCCCTTGATCCGATATGTTTCGAATCAAGGGGCTAATGTACGTCAGTCTTTTCCTTGCACCGCTGTAAACTACTCCGCGTCGTCGTCCTTAACCACCACGGTTGGTTCTGCTTCCACAGCATTTTGCTGTTCTGGAGCGGGCTGTGGTGCTGGCTCTGGCTCCGGTGCAGGTTGCTGGGCTTGAGCTACAGCAAGTACCAACTCTTTGTCGATTTTGACAACAAGTGCTTTTACTTCCTTCGCCACTGCGGCTTGATTGTCAGCGGCAAGTTGATTGCCAAGCTCGACGACCTTCTTCGCCAGCATGTCACCAGTCGCAGTTGATAACTCAACAATGAGTTTTGCGTTGGCATCTGCTTGAGCTTTGTTAGTCACAGCTAGTTCTTCGTTTGCTTTTTTATAGGCAGCAACAAAACGTCTTCGAAGTTGTTGATTGGCCTTCGTCAACTCTTGCTGGAACGCACCGTTGCTACTATTCAATTCTTCTTTGAACTTGTTAGCACTTGCCACCATTTTTCCCTGGAACGCGGTATTGTCCGCCGCTAATTTTCCCTGGAACGCAGTGTTACCAGCCGCTAGTTTTTTAGCGTGATCCGCTGCTTGGTTTTGCAGTTTCTTGCTTTCTTGCGCAACTTGTGTTTGCAGAGCTGTTCGTATTTCGTTAGCTGCAACGGCAACATCTTTTTCTAGCTTCGTTCCAAGTTCGCCGTAGAGCTCAGTTTTGAGCTCCTGTTTAAGCTCTTCGCGACGATACGCCTTTGCTTTGCGAAACAATAGTGGTTGTTTAAATAATGGTTCACCCGTTTCGCGAGCCATCACTGTTTCCGCTGATGGCAAAGCAAGAGCGGTTGTAATAAGTAACCCAAGTAATATCTTCTTCATTTTACCTACCTCCAACAAATTGTGTCTCTTATAGAATCGGCAACGGCCACCCAGAGTCTATATATTGTTCGCTTCAAAACCACAGAATTTACCCTGTTTATTTATTTTACCACGCAGCGACATTTTATGTAAATAGATTTTTGATAATTAGCCGCTAAAGTGGCGGCATTTAAAGCCACGTCAAAATGTTAATTCGTATTCCACGCAACTAGATTAATCGTTACCATTGCACCTCGAATTGAAGACTAACTGTCCCTTTTTGCATAAGTAAGATCTCTATCGTGAAATACTTTATTACGACATTTCTCGCATTGTCGAGCACTATATGTTTTGCCCAAGACACATCAGCCCCAGCAAGCTTGTTTCCTCAGTCCAATGCTGCCCAACTGCCAATCCTCACCGCTGAACCGGAAGTTGTCTTGCAAGAAGCGACGAGTGTGGTCATCGGCGAAGAAGAACCACTACTTGAAACCACCGACAGTGCAAGTAGTAATGACACTAATTCTGATAACGAAGTGGACAACACCAACGATATAAACGGAATCAATAAGGATGACGTTTTCAACCAAGACCGCTCCGGATTCTTGCGGGGAATAAACTTAGACTTATACGAACGCGACATGAAGTTATTCGACGGTTTCCGCCTAGGTAACACTGACCAAGTTGGTCGCTGGGTACGACTTGATTATTTGATTTCTTGGCGCCGCGGCACACGTATTCCCGCCTTAGCCACAACTAGTTCTGCCGGGACCTCACTTGAAGACGCGGGCGTATTAGGACTTTCCACAACGTCATCCTTACTCGGTACGAATGAACTTAACGACGGCACTCAACCCGGAGGTCGTATTGATTTCGGCCGCTGGATTCCTGGCACTGAAACCGCCATCGGAGCTCGTTTCTATGGTCTAGCTGACGCTGGGTCACGTCTGACCTTCACCGACGCAATTGTCACTCGTCCCTTTTTCAATATTGATGCTGCCGAACAACAATCGCTGCCCGTGAACTACCCTAGCAGTGAATCAGGGATTTTGACGATCGACTCCGCATCCGAGATGTTTGGCTCAGACGTCTATATCATGCGCCCTTGGCGGTCCACTGGCAGGGCAAGAATCAACTTTTTGACCGGATACCAGTTCAGTCGGTTTAGCGAGAGCATCTCCATTCACAGTATTTCCACTAATCTTGATGGTCGCAACGGAATTCCAATAGGAACTCAATTAGAAGTTCGAGATGCCTTTCGCACTAGCAACGAATTTCATGGCTGGCTCGTCGGTCTGACGTCGGAAAT
>DTSG01000005.1 GCA_012965455.1 Planctomycetaceae bacterium
CTTCTTTGGCATGCGATTTGACATGAGCCGCCGCTGCTTTAATAGCGCCGTCGGTGTCACCGCTGGCTTGTTGACACTTAGCAACCGTCATGCGGTCAACGGAACCAGCTTTACGTAGTAGTTCAAGTGCTTTTTCGTGCTCACCATTTTTAAAATGGGTGTACCCGGTTAACGCGGCAATAGCTTGCTCACAGTCGCGGACCTTTTTATCCCAAGCGCGTCGGGCATCCGTGGTAGCCTTGGTGATTGCTTTTTTCTTGTCCGCTTCTTTCTTTTTTGTATCTTTTGCTTGTGCGGCTTCCGCTTTGGTCTTGGCCGTTTCACCAGCCTTATCTCGCTCCGAGATGTTGTGGCTAAGCAAGGTTTGTAGCTCTTTTTTGAATGTGTCGGTTTGTGCGGTTTGTCCCAGCATGGCATGAGCGATACCGACATACTTCAGGCGTTTGACTTTTTCTGCTTCAATCGATGTCGGTTTGAGTGCGGACGTGTTAGCCAAGGTAATCAAGTCCTGCCATCGTTCGTACATGTAGAGTGTCGTGAACAGGCGCGCTCGACCGTAATAAGAACTGCTGCCACGTCGCGCGAGTGTGTTGTATTTGGGATGTCGCGGTAACGTGGTAAGGTTCTCTGCCAGTGCGATTGCGTCTTCGACTCGGCCAATATTTAATAAGTTGCGAATGCACCATTCGTTGTTATGAGCGTAGTTGTGAATTTGATCAGGCAGTACGCGATCACGCATCATGTGGGAATGGTCCACTCGAGCGGATGCTTCTTGTTGCCAAGCGGCATCATCGTAGCGTTTGACTCGTGAGAATATGTGTCCGGGCATGTGCCACATGTGAGCAATTCCTGGTGCGCTTTGACCACATAGAATTGCGGAATTCAGCGCGAGCGTCGGTTTCTTATAATCCCATAAATGAATACGATAGTGGTGACTAGGATGCAGCGGGTTTTTTGCGAGGATCTGTCCGATGATTGCATCTAGGGTCACATAACTAGCTGTGCCACCGGACTGGCTGCGGTTACTGTACATCATAATTGCTAGAAAGGCCTTGGCCTCTAGGTTCTCGGGGTAGTCGATGCAGAGTTGTTCCAGCTTTTTAATATAAGCATCTGCCCGCTCTTTTCGTTTAGCCGGATCTGCTTTAACGTAGGCTGACATCGAATCAATAAAGCGACGTTCTGTATCGGTAATTCCTGCGGTCAACTTGGTAGCTTCTTCCATAAACACTTTGGCTCGTTTGCTATTGGACTTGTTCGCCATTGCCATTCCCCAATAGGCCATTGCACATTTCGGGTCAAGTTTGTGGACTTGTCGAAATGCACGTTCTGCTTCTAAATACCAAAATCCGTGTAGCGCAGAGATGCCCTGATTGAAGAATTTCTGAGCGAGTTCACTTTCCGTAGTTATCGGGAAATCAACATTGGCCATTCCGGGAATAAGATACGCCTGTTGACGAGGACCCTCGTTAAATGCTTCGCCATGATAAGAGTGCCCAGCCAAGGGGCCGGCGGTATTGTCTTCATTTTCATCTGTGGCCTTTGCGCCTTCCGGTGCGTCACTGGTGTCAGCTGAAACTTCTTTTTCAGGTTTGCTGTCGTTCGATTTCGGTTCTTGTGCAATTAATGTGGCAGCACCGAATAGTAAACAACTAAGCAAAAAGGCTTTAGCAAGGAACGAAGGCATTGAATTTCTCTGAAGGTAATGTTGAAGTTTGTTGGACCAATTAATGTTGACTAGAATTGTAATGTTTTTAGTGCTGAGCGTAAACATTCTCAGTTGTTTGAATGGGTGTAGGGTGGTGTATCGCCCGCCGAAAGAGGGGGTTAATCGATGCCCACGACTAATTCTTGGCTATCGAATACAACGAGATCGCCGTCGACGAGTTTCTTGCGGCGGGCTGTACAAGTTTCACCATTAAGTGTCACTAAACCACTTTGGATGATGAATTTAGCTTGGCCACCAGATTCAACGAGATGCATGATTTTCAAGAAATGGTCGAGGCGAATTGTAGCAAGCGGGGGTTGAGGCGAGGCATCTGTGGGAATGGAGTCAGTCATATGTTGTGTGGGACCAGAGTTTGAAGGTGAGAGTTATTTTATTTTGAAGGTTGCTACGACCGGATAGTGGTCACTGACATCACGTTCGTGACTGGGAATCGAATAAAAACCGTTGAAGTGATCGGTGTCCTGTTTGCCATTGATGACCAGTTTTTTTAAAGATTCAATACTACTGAAAATTAAGTCGTGTTCGCCGTCGGTGTCAGTTAGCAATGCTGGACTGACGAGCAGGTGGTCAAATTGTTTCCCAGCCAGATGGGTTATTCGTTGCGAGGAGGGGAGCTTCAAATGTAAATCAAAGAGCGACGAACTGCTTGGTAATCCTGTCGTGCCACACAGTAGAGCTAGGTCATCTCCAGCCGAGACGTTGTCGCAAACACACGAGGTATTAATATCGCCAATTACGATTACGTTTTCATCGTTGATAATCATCGGTTTTGTCCAATGTTGCAATAGTCGGCATTGCCGCAAGCGAGGTGCGGCTCCCCGCTCTCCGGCGCGCAAATGTACGTTACAAATGGTCAATGTCTGATGGCCGGTTGGTGTCGTCCAGCGAAAAGTGGCAAACAGATGTTTGGAAAGGTTGTAGTATTGTTTGCTGTCGTACATTGTTTTAGTTTGTTCCCGGCGTTCGCATTTCTCGAATCCGCTGGTGTACATAAATGCGACGTCTTGTTCGGTGTACGTATCGCGACCTTTAATAAAGGCAACCTGATACTCAAGGCCATGTTTGGTCTTGAGTACCTCCGCAAGTTCCTGCACTACTTTTTCATTTTCGATTTCTTGTAGTGCGAGAATAGTTGGTTTCATTTCTGCGATGACTCGCGCTGCCTCGTCTCGTTTCCAGTGCCAATCAGCAGCGGTTGGAGCGGATAGTTTTTTAGCGAGAGGTGATTTGTTGTCACTTTGATCATGGTCGAAAAACCACTCGAGATTCCACGTCGCGATCTTGATCTCCGCGGGAGCTTGATCGGCGGCCGAAACCAAAATGCAGAAAAAACTGGTTGCCGTGACAATGGCAAGTGTCAGTACAGTTTGAATAGATGTTCGCATGGTATTGATTTTAAATGTGTCAGGCTATAATAGGACAACATTATGACAACAGCTACTAAATAGAGTTGGTTGGCATGGTTATGACAAGATAACAGTATACTCTTATATGGTGTATATGAAGTATATGAAGTGCCGGAAGAGCAGGAAGCGCAGGAAGTAATAGTTACTTTTAAAATGGTTCCAAAAGATGTGAGTGGGCCAGAGGAGAATGAGTGGATTACGCAATACCATTTAACAAGCCGTTTCGAAGCGGGAATGAACTGGACTACGTGTCACAAGCTGTCACTGCGGGGGATATCTCTGGAGATGGTGCATTTGCTAAGCGTTGCTCAACGCTGCTCGAGACACAATTTGGTATTAAAAAAGTATTGTTAACTCCGTCATGTACCGCTGCTCTGGAGATGTCCATCATGATTTTGGGGATTGGTGCTGGCGATGAGGTGATCATGCCTTCGTTCACATTCGTTTCCACGGCCAATGCTGTGGTGCGTGCCGGAGCGACGCCTGTGTTTGTGGATGTTGATTGCCGTACTCTTAACATTGATCCAGCTTGCATTCGAGCGGCGATCACAGAGCGAACTCGCGCGATAATTCCAGTGCATTATGCGGGCGTGGGTTGTGACATGGATGCAATTATGGAGATTGCCGCGGAATACCATTTGCAAGTTATTGAAGATGCAGCTCAAGGGGTCAATGCGCGTCATCATTCTCAGACGCTCGGAGCAATTGGCGACTTAGGAGCGTATAGCTTTCATCAGACCAAGAACTTCAGTTGTGGTGAGGGCGGAGCGTTGTGTATCAACGATGAAGCATTGATTGAGCGAGCGGAGATTGTTCGTGAAAAGGGAACTAATCGCAGCCAATTTTTAAAGGGTACTGTCGACAAATATACTTGGGTCGACGTTGGTTCGTCCTATTTACCGAGTGAGTTAACAGCGGCTTTTTTGTTAGGTCAACTCGAAGCTGTCGAGACGATCACTCAGCAGCGGCGCGAGTGTTATCAACGATATATGGAATTGTTTCAAGGTTCAGCTGAGGCGGGAAAAATGACGCTGCCAGTGATTCCAGATGCCTGTCGCAGTAATTATCACTTGTTCCATATTCTCTTACCGACACCCCAACAGCGACAGGGATTGATCAACCGGTTAAACGAACAGGGAATTCATGCTGTATTTCATTACGTACCGTTGCATTCCTCGCCGATGGGAATTGCCTTAAATAGCGAGCAACCAGCATTGCCAGTCACGGAGTCATGCAGCGAGCGTCTGGTGCGTTTACCGATCTATCCGGGACTGACGACCGAACAACAAGACCGAATTGTGGCAGAAGTGCAAGCGTTTTTGTAGTCGGTTGTTCGTGCGAATTAATGCAATTCGCGGTTTAATTTCACTCATGTAATTGGATAATAGCCAATTGATCGTTGCTGTTGATTTTGATCCAAGTGGTGTGCTGATCATCGAGTGAGCGTTGTGGCTGCCACCGCTGGAAATATGATTTCCAGGCAGGGCTCAGCGGCTTGATACGTGTAGATCCGTTGGTGATTCGTCGCACAAAATACTGTCCAACGCTGGGATCGGAAGACCAGCGGCTCAACATCTCACTGCCATTTTCGAATCCTAGATCGGCAAGTATTGAATTGTAACGAGGTGAACCTATTTGCCAGCCGGCAGGGACGATACGTAAATTTGGATTTGAATTGATTCGTCGCAGCGGGTGGCAACCTTCCCAGCCGGGCAACGCATCTGGCGACATGCGAATCAACGTGACTGGTTTCTTTAATTCACCAATAACAACTTCTCCCGCTAGCAAATTTGCGCGGCGCACTAAGACGCTACTTGTCTGAACTCGCAATAATTGAAAACACTGCCAGCCACTTAATGTCAACAAGATAATGGCTAAGACTTGCATGACATTCGCCCTGCCACTCAACCATGATCGAAGTGACGGTTTTGATTCCTGTTCACTTGATCGCACTAGCAACGCAAATACGGTCAATATATAGAACAGCATTGGCATCGCGATTCGTGGTACCAAGCGAAAATAGGTGAGAAACAGGAATGGCGCCACAAGCAGCAATGCCGCCCAGAGTTTTTTAGACAATAGCGGATCGGCCAGCGCGTCACGACCCTGTAACAGCACAACGGCTAATAGTAGTGGCAAAAATGTAAATAACAGCAATACATTATCTCGCAGATGCCCAACAAATCGCTTCCACAACGATGACGCATCGGCGGTCTTCGCAGCCGCTAGGAACCGTTGGAACGAATGGCTGTTCGCTAACCGTTGATCATGCAGCATCCAATAGTTGCGAATCAATTCATAATCGTCGACTGTCCAATTCGCAGCCGCGGTAACCTCCGCAAGATCCGCTGGGAGTTCGCCCACGCGGCCTGCGGGCATATCAAACAATTCAGCTCGCAGGGAATAAAAACTCATGTACTGTTGCCAGGCGGGTGGTCGCGTTAAGCGATCCAAGCCGCGATCGATTGCCACCACGCTCAAGACCAGCAAGAGATTAATGATAAGTACACGTCGTAGTTGCTTGGATGTGAAAAGCAGCAGTGGTGCGGCGAAAACAAAGCATAATAGCCCTAGTTTCCAACGCCAAAGTAATGCTAGAACGAGTAGCCCTAAAGTTAACTTTTGCTGAGACCATTTATTTTTATCAAATTGTAGTGGGTGCAATCGTTGCAGTAGCAGAAAGGCAAAGACGGCGAATTCCAATGTCAGTGCGGCTTTTGTGAATGTTAACGTCAGCAGTGATTGATAGGCGAAAGCCAAAAAGAAGGGAACTAAACAGGCAAGCCAACGTCCGTGGGACATTGAAGATGCGAGGCAAAATCCCAGCAACGACAACCCCAAGGCTTGAGTGGTCACCAGTAAAATCCCGTACCAGGGAACAGCGGGTGCGGCTTGGTATAGCAGATAAAAGCTGTGGTTAAATGTCCATGATAAGAACGGCACTTCGGCGGCCGCTGCGAATCCGTCGTCACCGGCGAGGATCATTTGCGCACCGATATCATCAGCGACTTCGTACGTCACAGGCATGATCCACACAAATAGAAATCCTGCCGCCACTCCAGCTAACAGCCAGATTCCTAATCGTCCTGGCAGTCGTCGTTGAGGCGATAAAGAGAGCGATTCAGAAATTGCTAAGTCAGTTGTGCGAGAATTCAAAACGTATTCTCCGCTAGGCTTCAGTTGCTGGATCGTTTGGCGATTCAACAGTGGTTGTTTGTCTGATAACGAATCGCGGTCGCCCCCGTACTTCTTCCAAAATGCGAATAATATATTCGCCAAGCAATCCAATAGCGAACAGCGTCGTTCCGCCAAAGAAGATGATTAATAAGACCTGCGTCATGAAACCGGTATCAGATTTGATATTTTCGGTGAAAAAATATTGTAGAACGTAAAAGGCTCCTAAGACAAAACTGGCAAGTGCTGCCAGAAAGCCAATCAGGCTGATGCATTTCAATGGCAGTGTAGAAACACTGACAACATTGTCAATCATTAGCGTTATCAGCCGTAGGATACCATAGCCACTTTTTCCAGCCACGCGTTCTTGATGCTCAACTGAAACACTTTTAATCCGATTTGTCGTTTGGAAAATGAGGGGGTTGATGTTGGGATTGATGGTCGAATATTCACTAATAGCAGTGACCAGTGGTCGCCTCATCGCTCTCATCGAGGTACTGCGAATGCCGCGTGGCTTTTTGTAGATCACGCGGAATAACAAATCCATAATACCCGTGCCTAGATTACGCAGTAGATTGTGTTTTTTGTTGTCAAAGGCGGCAATGACACAGTCCGTAGTATCATGGTCAAGCAACGTTTGAACGAGCTTTGGTAGTTCTCGCGGAGGTTGTTGCAGATCATCATCCGTTGTCACAATGATCTCACCCCGCGTTTGCAATAGACCACAAATGGTTGAACGATATTGGCCGGTATTAAAAACGAGATCGATGCCACGTACGTTATCATCACTGGCAGCAATGTTTTGAATCGTGCTCCAAGTATCATCGTTGCTACAGTCATTTACTAATATTAATTCGTACGAGAATTCAGCGGCGACCATGGCTTGTTTAACTTCAGAGGCCAGTTGGTCTAGCCACTGACTGCTTTGAAAACATGGGACCACAATCGACACGAGTGGTGTGTGTTGACTACTACTCATAGGACAGGGCCCTCCAGGGAGTGTCACATGTTTCACGAAACATTGGCGCGAAATCCATGCCGCGAACCATTTCTAATCCGAGTGTCACTTGTTGGCAGTTAAAATCACCGCTGCCATCAGTACCTAAAAATGATTCAACTAGGATCGCCGGGAAATTCATTCCACCAGCGGCGTACAGTAATGGGCGAAAGGCGTTACGGGCATTTATCTCAGTAACTAGTGCTTGACCGTTGGCGTCCTCCCGCAGATCCACGGCATAGATGCCATGCGGGTGATCGTCGGCGAGAGTGACCGCGTGAATCGCCGTGTCTTGAATTGCGGAGCTATCTACAAGTTGGCAGCGTGAGACGTTTCCGGTAACGCCGCTAATGGCGACTTGCGCCATAAAATACTTCAGGCGTTCTCCAGCAGCTGCTGCGACAAGCTGTCCGTTGTTCCACACAGAAGTCCAATTTAGGTTGCGGCCCGGCAGGTATTCATGCGCTAACCAGACGTCTACAGAATCACCGGTATTTTGCCTCCGCCAATATTCAATCCAAAAGGCACCTTCAGCGGCAGTTTGGATGACAATGCTACCGCGACCTCGCGGGCCGACGGCACAGCGGAGCCAGACGGGGGATCCCAGTGTTTGTAATGCCGTTTCGAGATCGCGAGCGTCATCAACGACCATGGTTTTGGCTGTGATACTAGCACTGTTGAGTCGATCATGCAGTACTTGCTTGCTGAGGCAAGCGGTAAGTCCAAACTGAGAGGGGCAGGAGAGCATGGTCTGGATTTGATCACGTACGGGGTAAATTGCTTCGAGCTCTGGTTCCGTATTAATAAATGCTAGCGTGACGTTTTCGGATTCGAATACATGTTTGAGTTTATTCACGTATTGGGGTTCATCGCCGCGCGGCAGAATAATCACTTCGTCGCAATACGGCAGCGCCAGTTGTTTTCCCCAGGCGGACACCTCGGTACCGATGATTCGCTCGTTTCGTTGAGCGAGTTTGAGACAGCGCAGGACTTCTAATCCAATAGAAGATCCGCAAGCGGTAACAAGAATGGTTGAACGATCTGGCATCGATTTTAAACAATAAAACACGTGGATAATGTATTTATGTTAATACGACAATGCTCTGGGTAGAGTTCTATTATTACCGCTCGACGGAATAGCCAGCGTGTAGCATGCCCTGAGTTCGGGCTATGCGGATTAGATGGATTGCGCGCATCGAGACGGGGTGAACTGTTACGTTTGCGAGTGAACATTCGCGGCTACCAATTCGTGTTAAGCCGCTTGGCTTTGCGTCATCGAATAGAAACTGGTCACGCCAGCGACGACTGCCTGGATCTCGGCTTCTTCAAGTTCGGGGAAAATCGGCAAGCTCAGAACTTCATCAGCTGCGCGATTTGTTTCCGTTAAATCCATAGCGATATTTGGGCGGCTTTGATAGCACTCTTGAGCATGCACGGGAATTGGATAATAGATTTCCGCACCGATGTTGCGTTCCGCTAGGAATTCTTTCAAGCTGTCGCGCTGATCATTTTTCACCCGCACTGTATATTGATTCCAGACGTGTCCGGTTCCATAGATCGCCTGCGGCAAGACAATATCGGCTTCAAGTCCAGCATCATCAAACAAGGCCTCGTACAGTTGGGCATTTTGCTGGCGAGCTTTGTTCGCGGACTCAAGGTGTTTCATTTTCACATTTAGGGTCGCAGCTTGAATTGTATCGAGGCGGCTATTGATACCGATCACTTGATGGTGATAACGCGGACGCATTCCGTGTCCCGCAAACAATCTGAGCCGGTCTTCAAAATCAGCATCATTGGTTATTAGCATTCCACCGTCACCGAACCCGCCCAAGTTTTTCGTTGGATAAAAACTGATGCAGCCGACCTGTCCCCATGAACCAGCTGGGCGGCCTTCGATGTTAGCACCAATGGCTTGAGCAGCATCTTCGATCACTGCCAGTCCAGTGCGATTACAGATCTCCATGATTCGCGGCATATCCGCACATTGCCCGAAAAGATGAACTGGAATAACGGCTTTTGTATTGGGTGTGATCGCCGCTTCAAGTGCCGCCGGATCGATGTTGAAAGTGACGGGGTCAATGTCAACAAAAACGGGTGTGGCTCCGAGTCGACTCACTGGGCTAGCGGTTGCAAAAAACGTGAAGCTCGGGCAAATCACTTCGTCGCCAGGTTTGATGTCCAGTGCCATTAAGGATAATAACAAAGCATCACTACCAGAGGCACAACCGACGCCGTGTTTTGTACCGGACCGTCGAGCGCATTCGGCTTCAAGTTTTTGCACATCCGGGCCAAACAAAAATCTGCCGGAATCTACTACGATCGTGATCGCTGCTAGGATTTCATCGCGTAAAGGTGCGTTCCCTCGAGGCACATCGAGCAAGGGAACAGTTGGAATATCAGTCATCTTTTGGTGTCGCTTAATTGGCTATTCTTTGATTGTCCACAAAACACGCAAAGCAGAATTGCGGTTATTTACGACGAAGAATAACTTTTTTACGAACGCTGCTGCAATATCAATTATCGAACCGCGAATTTGTACGACTTAACGCGAATACCAAAACTCGTCAGGACAAACGATAGATGCGATCGGCGTTGTCGTGCAAGAGTTTGCGTTGGTCAGTGATTGACCGGTTCGCGATGACCGTCTTGAGTGCATTAACCCATTCTCGATAGCTATCGCCGAGGAGGCAGACGGGCCAATCGCCCCCAAATACAACTCGGTCTGGCCCAAAGACATCCAAGCAATGGTTAATCAGGGGTGCTAGCATAGATGCATCCCAGCCATCTTTTGGTACACGTGCAATAATACCGGAGATTTTACAGATAACGTTTTCGCGTTCTGCCAGTAAACCTATATCGCGCTTCCATTGATCAACCGTGTGCCAAGGTTCCTCGGTTGAGTTCTTTAAGAACGCCTTGGGATCACCGTTGCCACAGTGGTCCACAATGAACAGAGTATCGGGAACTTGGTCAGCCAGGTCAGCGCCATCCAGTAATTCTGTTGGCCGCATGCATAAGTCAAAGCTCATGTTTTGCTCGCCCAGCAACTGCATTGATTTGACAAACGTTTTGCCAAGGCATAATCCTTGCGGTGCCGCATCATTGTGTAATACTTGCCGGACACCTTTGATGTAGGGATTGTCTTTGTATTTGCGGACATGAGGGGCGAAGCTGTCTTCGGCGGGGCGGCCAGAAATAACCGCTGCCGCTGTTGGGTGACGAGCACTCTTGGACAACGCAATCACGTGTTCCGCCTCGAGAGCATGATCACTCGGAGCACAGTCAACTTCCATATATACAGTTTTGACAACATTTAATCCGCGAGTCGCCGCCTTGAATTCCTTCGTTGCATAGGATTGGTTAAGGACCTCAGGGGCAGTGCCAACCCACGGTGGAGTAATCACTTTCAAGTCCCACAAGTGCTGGTGCGTGTCGATGATGGGCAGCTTATTTTCTCGACTTAGAAGTACCCCTGCTTGAGCATCAGATGTCGCTGCAGCCGTTGCGGTTAAGGTTGTCAGGGCAGCGGTGGATTGTAGAAACCTACGTCGTGTTGTTTTGGGGTCTGTCATGTTGTCAATTCTTGAATTCGAATGAAAAGGCATCGCTTATATTATTATTTTATTTCGTCTTTTGTTATCGTACACGTTTTCTAAGATGATACCAAACGATACCTTTCAAGAAAATTAAACTGATGATGGCTAACAGAGGCTGTTTGCTACGATACATATAGTATGAATTCTATGGGACCACAAAAAACAGAGTCCGCGCTTTATGTGTATCTGGGCACAGGATGTGCGCTGTTGTCCGTTATAGCTATTTTGTGTTTGCGAACATTGACGACGTCACCTCAGACCATATTCCTAGTGGCTGCCAGTATCGTTTCGTTGTTACCCTTGTTGCGTAACCCTCAAGCTGGGACCGCGGAATTTCTTTATCAACAAGGATTTCAAAAGACGTGGATTCCGCTGTGGATTAGCTGGGGACTTGTGGCTGCAGTTTCTTACCTCGGTGAAGCCAAGCACATCTCGGGCGGAATCGATTGGTTTTACTATTTGTGCTATAGCCGCGATGGGATCAATTTCTATGGCACCGCCGACAATATGTACAGTTATTTTCCAGGCATCTATCAGTTCTGGAAAACAGCCATGCGCTTGGTTGGGACAGATGTTGCATCGTTGCAGAATGTCATCGTCGTCGCCTTAGGGCTCAACGCAGCGTTGGTTGGTGTCGTGGTATTTCAACATACTCGCTGCAAGCTCATATCCAGTGGTGCGGCGTTGTGGGCTTTAGTCGTATTAATTCGGTTTGATGGATTGCGCGGTGAGTCGGAAATTATTGCAAGTTTGTTTTTTCTCAGTACGATGATCGCTTGGAAAGGGACACCGCTAGATCATTGGAACAAATGGAAATTGCTACTTGTGTTTGCGCTGGGGCTAGGCTTGACGGTCTATATGAAACAACAAGCTGGCCTGCTCGCCGTCGGAGCATTGGCTCTGGTATGGGAACAACTAAGCCCGCGATCTGGCAGCCGGCACCAGTGGGGGATGCTCGTGTCATTACCGATACTAGCGGCTCTTTTATTGGTTGGATTTATACTCATAGAAGGCCGAGGTCTGGAGCCATTATCGTTGGGTCTTTCCACAGCGGCGGCATATCCCAGTCGCGATTCATGGTTACATAATTTGTATGTCCAATTTCGTCACGATGAGTCTTTTTGGATCGTAGTGATGGTGACAACGGCGATGTTTATCCGCCAACAAAAAAAATCTGCAGTGGGTTCAGCCCCAACCAATACTTCGACCGCAAGTCTTGTAGGGTTCTTGCTCCTAAGTGGTTTTGTCACACTCGTTCAATTCAAAATTCGACCCTACCATCATTATCTATTGTTAACGATTCCAGCGTTTACGATCAGCGCAGCAATTATTTGGCATCAGCATCGCTATCTGATTGAGCGCGGGATCAAGCAGCGGATTTTGATGGTATTTCTGGCAGCATTACCATTTTGTTGGGCTGAAGATTATCAGTGGGCCTACCATCCAGCACAAATACCCACGGAAGCCCAAGTTGCTGGATTGGCAAACTGGCATCAGCAAGTGAGCACTGAGAAAGTCATCACAGAGCTTAAACGTAATATTCCAAGCGGCACGCCATTAATGATTTTGCCGAGTCGCCACAACAGCATTCATTACCTTGCGGATACTCGTTCGAGTTCACCACATGGATATAGTTTCAATGAAGCTGGCTATTATGGGAATGAAGCGTGGTTGCCTATGTTGGAAACGACTGCATCAGAATATGTGCTGTTACTGGGAGAAAACGTACGTGATGAATTCGACCGCACCATCTGGGATGCTCGAAGAATTGGCCAAGCCCAACGGATTCTCGAGCTGCGCGGCTATCAGCGAGTTGAGGGTGCTGAAGAAATAGAGTTGTACGTGCGGGCACGAGCAGATGCACAGGGGCAGCAATGACGATGACAGACTTACTTCATGTCTGTGGCAACGCTACTTAGTGGGTATTCAACGCTCTCGCCAGTTTGTAGATTCTTAATTTGGCAGACATCGCGTTGGAGTTCGTCACCACCGGCGATCAATGCATATTGAAAGCCACGCCCGTCGGCATATTTGAGTTGCTTACCCAATTTTTTGGCATCGGGGTATACTTCAACTGCCCAACCCGCTTGTCGCAGGTCTGCTGCAATTTCAAGATACTTATTTAGTTGATCTTTTTCGAAGTAGACCACCAATATGTCGGCGGGAGTTTTGACTTTATCGATCATTTCCAATTCGTCCATCGCCGCCAACAGTCGATCGAGACCGAGTGATGCACCGATTCCGGGCAATTGCTGCTTGGTATATAGTTCGGCCAAGTTATCGTAGCGACCGCCACTACAGACGCTACCAATGTCCGGCAGGTCATCAAGAAACGTCTCGAATATGACGCCGGTGTAATAGTCCAATCCGCGGGCGATCGAGACGTCGAGTTTGATACGTTCTGGCGGGACACCGCCAGCAGCGAGACCGTCAAGAATTTGCTGAAGACGGTCAATTCCAGCAGTGCCAAGTTCGCTTTGCGCGACAAGTGGTTTGAGATTCTCGAGTATTTCCTGATTGGAGCCAGCGAGCGTTGTAATCGCCAATACTTGCTCTGCCTGCTCGGCAGTGATGCCTGCCGTTTTCACCATTTCGTTTGCGGTGCGTTCCGGGCCGATTTTGGTGAGTTTATCGAGAGATCGTAAAATCGCAGTTGCTTGTTCGGCGACTCCGATTTGTTCAAGCAATCCTGTCAGGACTTGGCGATTGTTCACATGGACCGTAAATCGATCAAACCCGATTTCTTCAAACAGGTCATTGATTACGAGACCAGTTTCAATGTCGGCGGCAACGGATAGCGTACCGATGGTGTCAAAATCACACTGCATGAATTCACGGTAGCGTCCCCGCTGTGTATTTTCACCTCGCCAAACCGGCGCGATATGATAGCGTTTGAATGGTGTTCCGAGTGTATTGATGTGTTGCGCGACGAATCTCGCGAGTGGTACGGTGAGGTCGAATCGCATACCGACATTGCGGCCCCCGTGATCTTCAAACCGATATAACTGTCGATCGGTTTCTGCGCCCCCTTTGCCCGTCAATATCTCGAGGTATTCTAGCGTGGGAGTATCAATGGGACTGAATCCATAACTGCGATAGACTTTACGGGCAATGTCGATCAAACGCTCTCGCGGAATCATCGACTCAGGTAAATAATCGCGGAACCCTTTCAATGTACGCGGTTGAATCAGTTGCCGCTTGATTTTGGGTTGTTCGTCCGCGGAGCTGTTTGAATTATCGGAAGTCATGTTGTTATTCGGTTAGCCGTAATCGTAAAGTGAAAATAGTATCGAGTTCAGGACAGAACAGGCAATAGATTTGGTTTGGAACTACGGATACTGCCATTGGTTTTTAATTGCAGCACGGCTTCAGCATATTGCCGAATTTGTTCGGGGGCTTCAAAATAAAGATCGTAGGTCCAGTCGTCTTCAAATTCACAGTTGTCCGTTGTGTAATCTCGACAGATTTGTGGTCGCGTGTCGTAAATGCCGCAGCGGTTATCAGTTTGTAGATGCCGGCAGGTGGTGTGGATCATGATGTACCATTGGTCATCATCGGTAAATACGGTGGCGCGGTCGTGGACTAGGTACCAACGGATAAACTCGTAATCTTCGAGATCGACAGGTGTTTCAATCGGCAACGCAAAGTACTTGCAGCATTTAGCCGTGCAGTGATCACAGAGGACTTCGTCGGGTCCGAGCGAATCACGGTCTTTCTTTGTGTTGGCAATCATAGGATCGGTACGTTAGAAGTGAGTTGCTTTAAATTGAATAGGATGTGAAATTTTATTCTTGTGGCGGGGAACCCTGCATGATGAATATTTTACCATCACCCATGCGTCCTGTTCGAGCGATCGAGGAAATGGTTTGCACAACTTCATCTACTCGAGTGTCATCTACCCATAATGAAATTTCGACTTTCGGCAAAAATGCGGTAGCGTATTCGCTGTCACTGTATTGATCGAGTGTTTCTTTTTGACGACCGTAGCCTTTAACTTCACGTACTGAAAGCGCTTCTAAAGGAGCGCGTTTTAATCCATCCACAATTTTTTCGGCGAGGAACGGGCGGACGATGGCTACCAGTTGTTTCATGGGCTTTTCGCTAAGACTTAACCGTAAGACAGCAAGTAAAACAGCGGCAGCTTGAAAAGCTCTAGCTAAAGAAGTTGTCGCCAAACAAATTTATTTCAGGGCCGGTTTCTACAGTGACATTACCTGTAACTTTGCACTGGCATGCCAATCGAGTTTGTTCTGGGTTCTCTAAATACGCTAAGGCAGGAATTGGATCAGGAAAAGGAAATTTAAAACACTTCTTTTCCCACAGTGTTTGCCCATTGGTGTTGGCTATATGACCCTCGGTTACAAATACGCGACAAGTGCCACATTGCCCAAGTCCATGACAGTTAATGAATTTATTGATACCAGCACCGATTCCATTGATACCTTGGTTTGTATTGATCTTTAGCTGCTTAGCGGCTTCGCGAATGGAAGTTCCGGCGGCGACTTCAATTTCTTGGTTTTCGTTTTTAAATGTTACTTTAGGCATTCTCGTAAATTCCCGGATAGCTGTCGTTTCGGATTCTCAGAAGTGGGGCTTTATCTTAGTTCATTATGTATTATTATGGCAACTGCGTTGGATTCTGAAAGAGGATAGAGACGAGAAAGATAGGAATAGTCTAGCTGTTCATGAGTTCTGTTAAAAGGTTCGGGGAGAATACTAAGAAAATGGCTGAGCGCTCCAATTATCAAAACAAAGTAATTCGCAATTATTATGACAATCGCGAATCGATTTCACTGCAGCGGTGCCAAGAGCTTGTGACGGAGTTGTACTTAGCCGCAGGCAAGAAACGCGAGCGACATTGGAAGAGTTTAGCAACCCATCTTGGCAATCTCGGAGTTCCTGAAGCGACGATTCAGCATTTACGGAATCAAAACAATCCGGAAACCGTGGCTCACTTTATTGCTAACCTCGCAAAAAAGCGATGAAATAATCGATACCATGGTAAAAAACTATTGGACGTTCGGTACAGCTGGGCAACTTGTGTTTGGTCGCGGTTGTTTGCAGCAGATAACGGATATTGCTCGTCGGTGCCAATGGCAGCGGGTCCTCATTGTTACGGACACGAACATTGAAGCAGCTGGTTTGGTGCAGCGGGTGCGTGCACCGTTGGTCGAAGCTGCTTGTGAGATCGACGTCTTTACAGCGGGTGAAGCGGAACCGTCGATAGCTACAGCAGTCAAAAGTTTGGCTTTCGCGAAGGAATGTGCTCCCGATGTTGTGATTGGGCTGGGCGGCGGCAGTAACATGGATTTGTCGAAGAACACGGCCGCCGCGTTAACCCATGCCATGCAGCCGCAGGATTGTTTTGGGTTCGATAATGTACCCGGTCCGATCATGCCGCTTGTTTGCATCCCAACCACAGCCGGTACGGGCAGTGAAGTTTCGCATTCCATGGTGCTGACCGATACTGAAAATCAGATCAAAGTATCCGGGCAGAGCGAGCACTTTAGGCCTGATTTTGCATTCGTAGATCCTGCGTTGACTGATAATTGTCCACAGCAAGTGACCGCTGACAGTGGTATTGATGCGTTAACACATGCTATTGAAGCGATTACAGCTGTGGATTACGACAAGTTGGAAATTCCCATGGGTGAAACCTGTGCTTATGATGGCCGGTTTTTATTGTCGGATAGTTTGGCTCAACGAGCGATTGAATTGTGTGGTGCGCACCTTGAGACGGTAGTGGAGACTGGGGATAACATGATTGCTCGCGATGGCATGGCGTTGGCTGCCACCCTCGCCGGAATGGCATTTTCAAATAGCGGTGTCGCGTTAGTGCATGCGATTGAATATCCGCTGGGTGGTGTGTTACATTGCTCACATGGCCTAGGCAATGGATTACTATTGCCGTACGTCATGCGATTCAATTTACGGGAACGTGTTGAAACGATGGCCAAGATTGCGAGTTGGTTAGGTGTCGATACGACAGGGTTGGCTGCAGCAGAAGCGGCAAGTGCAGGGATTGACCGGATTGAAGAAATTCGAAAGTCGATTGGGATTCCGCATCGACTTCGTGACATTGGTGCGACTCGAGATCAGCTTGAGATGTTTGCCGACAAGACGATGCCGATTCAGCGATTGTTTTGGTTGAATCCGCGTCGCGCCACAAAAGAGGATATTTTGGAGATTCTTAACGATGCGTTTTAGTCGAGTCGTATTTTTTGTTTTAACACTGATCGTGGTTGGTGTAGTGGCCAGCCACTTTGGGATTGTTGGGCGGCAGCTTACAGCTCAGGAACACCAAGTCACAGGTGCGGGCGTTGATGTGTTGAGTGTTCCAGCGGATCTTGTTGTTCCGGAAATGGAGGAAGCGAAACCTGCTGCTGGTAAAAGAGTACGCCAGACATTGCCTAGTTATCAGAATACAGATGTTTATCATGCGCTCTATTTGCCGAAGAAATGGCAGTCAGAAAAAACAGGTGTTGCTGCAAGCAAGTGGCCAGTGATCGTGGAATTTGCGGGAAATGGCCCGTATAAAAACGAGTTTGGTGATATCAGTACCGGGAAAGTGGAACACAGCAAACTTGGATTTGGGATATCTGCAGGTGAGGGGTTCATTTGGATTTGTATGCCGCTGTTGAATGCCGCCGGAACCAAAAATGTGACGAAATGGTGGGGCGATGCTCCGGATTACAATCCACGGCCAACGGTCGAGTATTGTCAGAAAACAGTAAAATGGGTGTGCGAACACTATGGTGGTGATTTAGATCGTGTTTTGCTAACCGGTTTTTCCCGCGGGGCAATTGCGTGTAATTACATTGGATTGCATGATGAAAAAATTGCCAGCCTCTGGCGGGCTATGGTCGTTTACAGTCATTATGATGGCGTTTTGAAGTGGAGCTTTCCATTTTCTGATCGAGCAGCGGCTGTTAAACGTTTGCAACGGCTAGGGGATTGTCCTCAATTTATTTGTCATGAAAACAAGAGCGACCGTTCCAGCGGATTGAATCAAACAAAAACGTTTTTAGCCAAAAGCGGAATTGAAGGTGACTTTACGTTTTATCCAACGGGCTTTCGCAATCATAATGATGCTTGGGTTTTACGTCCTAGTGATACACGTAAAGCCCTGCGAATTTGGCTGGGTCAACATTTCGGAAAATGAACAGAGTAACTTAGAAATTAGAGTGGAAAGACGAACGATCGATGGCACAACGGAAGTTAATTATTCTTACTGAAGGGCACTCTGACCCGCACACCGCAAAAACCGCTTGTAGCGTGATTCGATATCGTCGCGACGAAGTGGTGGCTGTGCTGGATAGCACGTTGGTTGGGCAAGATGTCAGTGAATCGTTAGGTGTCGGGCAGGGGTTGACGATGGTGTCGTCGTTAGATGCCGCAGCGGACGCAAACTGTTTACTGATTGGCATTGCGCCTCCGGGTGGAAAAATCCCCGCAGCATGGCGGGTGATTGTGTTAGACGCGATTAGTCGTGGCATGGACATCATCTCGGGGTTGCATGATTTCCTGTCTGACGACGATGAATTTGTGACGGCAGCTGCAGCCAATAGCATCGAACTGATCGACGTCCGCAAAAACGATATTACAACAATTGCGCGTAGGCCTGGGTTTCGTGAAGGTTGTTTCCGCGTACATACAGTTGGACATGACTGTAGTGTTGGGAAAATGGTCGTTGCTATCGAAATTACTAAAGGGCTACAGCAACGCGGAATTGATGCGAAGTTTTGTGCCACCGGTCAGACCGGTATTATGATTGAAGATGCTGGTTATCCCATGGACCGTGTGATTTCGGATTTTGTCAGCGGCGCGACGGAGCGTTTGATGTTGGAAAGCGAATCCCATGACGTGTTGGTTGTGGAGGGTCAAGGTAGTTTGGTCCACCCCAGTTATTCCGCGGTGACGCTCGGAATTCTGCATGGATGTTTGCCGCATGCTTTAGTGTTGTGCTACGAAGTGCTGCGTGATGCAGTTACGGGCGTTGAACATGTGAAGATTCCAGATTTACCAGAAGTCAAAGCGATTTATGAAGTGATGGCGAGTATTCACCAACCGTGTGAGGTTGTCGCCGTGGCGATGAATAGTCGCCGAGTCGATGATGCATCAGCCGCCGTAGAACGCGAACGAGTGCGCGAGCAATTGCAGTTGCCGGTCACCGATATTTTTCGCTATGGAAGTGACGATATTGTGGAAGCGGTTATGGCGGCGCGTGAACGTTGGCAGGCGAGTGCGTCAGAGCAGGCAGGTGACTGATGGACCTGAAGATTCATCAATTTGATTTGCCACTGCTGCATCCTTTCACGATTTCAAGAGAATCAATAACGGTGCAGTCGACGATCATCGTCGAGTTAATGCAAGACGGCGTGAGCGGCTACGGCGAGTCGACGACAAATGCATACTACGGAGTGACTGAGCAGTCGTTGCGTGATTCTCTGCAGCAAGTGCGTGAGTTGATCGAAAGCATCGAGATGTCGACGCCCGGTGAATTGTGGTCAGCGGCAAATGAACTATTGGATGATACGTTTGCGTTGTGTGCCCTAGACTTGGCAGCACATGATTTGTGGGGAAAATTGCAAGGTGCACCAGTGCATCAGTTGTGGGGCTTTAGTACGGATGCGAACCCCGTAAGTAACTATACGATCGGCATCGACGACA
>DTSG01000006.1 GCA_012965455.1 Planctomycetaceae bacterium
GCTTGGGTGCTAGCCATAAATTAATTCCGGGGCGACGCTTTCGCTTGGCTCAGTTCCAACGACCGTTGCAGCAAGTGGGCCACAAAACGGTTCCCCTGGGGATTCCAGTGTGGATCAGTACGGAAAACTAAGGGATATTCTTGGGTTGCTTGGACCGCCGGCAGCATGTTTACGATCTTGAAGGACGCAGACTCAATCTTGGAATCGAAATACTTAAAAATTTCGAATTGATAGGGCTCCTCTAATCCATAGGCAAAGGTTTCCCAGTTCTCCGGAGACTCATTCGCATTCCAATGATGGTATCTTGGTGCAACATATAGAATAAATTCCGCATCCAGTTGGCGACACCTTTCAGCAATACGATTGATTGTATCCCAGGTAGCGTCGAAATATTGGCGGGGTACATCCAAGGGATGCCGGGAGATGAAAAACCGTTCCGTTTCAACCTGTCCAGCGACCTGTAGTTTGAACTTATAGTAATCAAATGGATCCAACGGTTGATAGTCGCCTCCGAGGCGGCCCAGGAGTTTGAACGGGGCTAGGATAGTAGGGTGCAGTGGTTTGGCAAATCGCCACAACGCGCCAAAATGCGGTTTTGGTTTGGTGACATACGGACCACTAAATGGTCCGCCCGGTTGCTGCGGATCATAGTCGAGTGAATAGTGATAATCGTCGCCCACATCCGTGCAATCAAGCATCAACGTAACTACGTGGGGTCTGTAGTGTTTTACTACGTGTTCGAGCATTTGCTCTTCCAGGAGCGGCGAGTAACTGAGAATTCCTGCATTGAGCACTGCAACGGACTGGTCTCCGGCCGTCTCCTGAAGTAACGATTCCAGTATCTGTGGATAAGCTGCCGCATCCTGAACCCATGCACCAAACGTGAAAGAATCTCCTAGACAAACGATGCGTCTATCGAACGTCAAAAATTCCTCTCGACTGTGAGTACTGCGTAGTCCGTCCTCGTTGGTCTGGACAACGATATCTTCGCCTTCAAATCGTCCAAGATGATACCGTGTATCGGGCATTAATTCATGATGGTGCTGTGAGGACCTCAAAAAGTGAAATTCTCGCAGTGCTAATGCCGGCGACAGGGACCTCAGTGCAAGTTCCAGACAAGCAATACAAATCACAGCGGAGAATATACCTAGCAGGTATTGTTTCCAATAACGTTCACGCTTGGCCACCAGTAACACCAGCGCGACACCCAGTAGCCAATACAACGCAATCGACTGTAAGGCGACCGTGGAATTAGCGGTTCCGTCATTAGAAAGCCGGTCCAATTTACCGGAGAGAACAATGAGGGCGGCGACCACGCAAAGAACCGTACCAAATGCAATCAAGATGTAAGAAGGGCGTTTCAACTGTATGTTTCCTATAGATTCGCTGATTATATGATTTTGGCCCTGAAAAATGTTAATCCAGACACATATAATCTAGCATGTGGCACGCGGGAGATTTAGATTTAAGGACCGACACCGTATTGCCTACAAAATGGCATCGACTGTACGAGTGACAACAACTAGTATCGGCGCTTACAAATCGGTGCGCCGAAAGCCGTTTACTTGACTTGTGGCGGATGGTGGGTTATTCGTATAGCATGATAACGTAGTTACCTCCCGCAA
>DTSG01000007.1 GCA_012965455.1 Planctomycetaceae bacterium
GGTAGCAGTTCTTGCAAATCATGCATATCGATCATCAGGTGCTATCCTCCGAAAATCATCTGGGGGATGCTGGTGAATAGCTGTGTTGAGTACTCAGTAAGCTTCTCGAAAATCCACGGCAAGCAAATACACATCACGATTAGAATTGCGGTCAGTTTTGGAACATAGCTGAGTGTGTGATCTTGGATCTGAGTCATGGCTTGCAACATACCGACCAGGAGGCCGACGAGGATGGCAATTATGAGGATGGGCGCAGCGATCAATAATGCGTGCATAAACGCTTGTTGCCCAAGTTCAACTGCTTGCTCAGACTGCATTTTGTGTTTCCTTATCGTGTTTAATTATTGCGGTGTGCATCCCTCTGCTAAAAATCAAGATGCTAGCCGAAGCTTTCTAAGAGCATGCCAATAATGAGGTGCCAACCATCGACGAGGACGAACAGCATGATTTTAAATGGTAGTGAAATTGTAGTTGGGGGTAACATCATCATGCCCATCGCATTGGTCACGCTACTGATAACGATATCCAAGACTAAAAATGGCAAGAAAATAATGAAGCCAATAAGAAAAGCGGTTTTTAGTTCGCTGATCATAAAAGCTGGTAACAACGCCTGCAGGGGGATGTCGTGATAGCTTAGCGCGGTGGTCGTGTTCCCGTTTGGATCATTCGCGGCGAAGTAGGACGGCTCGTCGACCGCCTGTGGTTTACGTAGGTTTTCAGGTAGGCGATCGTAAAACAACCACACGTCTTCGCTGTTGCCAGCTTTGTCGATTTGTCTTCCCATAAAGTTCACCAAGGAACTGCGAGCGACTTCCCAAGCATGTTCGCCAGAAATTTCCTTTTCGCTATAGGGGACGATCGCTTCTTCGTAGACAGTCGACCAAGTGGGCGTCATTATTAAAGCGCTCATGAACAAAGCCAACGCGCCAATCACTTGATTGCTGGGGTTTTGCTGCGTCCCTAGAGCTTGCCGTAGTAGACCAAGCACTACGGAAATTCGCAGGAATGAAGTTGTCATCAGCAGTACCGCTGGTGCGACACTAAGCACGGTCACCATCAGGAAAAGCTTTAAACTGTTGAGGGCCTGTTCGGGCGCATTGAGTTGCTGCTCGAGAACGTTAGGGCTCGGTTGGGCGGCGGGAACAACCGGTGCGTTTGGGGGTGCGGTGCGGCCGAACGTATCGACACGATTGGCAGTTGTGGGAGGGCCGCTGGTTTCGACGGCTGCGACAGGATGCGCATGTGTTGCTGACATCGGTAGCATTGTCAGGCACAGCAGCAATCCGATTAGCGCACTGGCAATCTGGATTTGCCGCGAACGAGTTGCTCGCTGCAGTAGTGTCGGTTCAAGATTTCCAAGTCGGTGAGGCATTAGTTTTGTTTGGCGTCTGTTGGCGCTGGACAGTTCTTTAAGCACTGAACGTTTCGTTGGGGTTTTGTTCGTATTGCGAGAATATTCGCTTAAAGGTGCTCTGGGGAAGTTCGCTTGATTCACCAGCTTGTGAGTTTGTTGTCAGCAACTGTGCTACTTCTACCGGATCATTAATTTCGGACAGGCAGGTGACACTGCTGTCGCTAGCAGAGACCAATAGGATTCGTTGCCCAAGGCGGATTAAATGCAGGCTGTGGATTTTGTTGATTTGCTTTTGTCCAAGTAGTTCCAGCGTTTGCTTTGACATCATAGTTTTGGAGGGACCTTGAATTTTCTTGGTGATCCACAGCAGCACCATGAATGCACCGAGAACAACGGCCAAGGCGCCAACCATACGAGTCGCGGATTGGCTGAAATTGGGAATCGAGAATTTGCTGATTGCTGGAGTGGTAGCAGGCGACGATGTGGACTCGGTCACTCGCGGTTGCAAGGGCAATCGCGGGAATGGCGAGCGCTGTAATGATTGCAGAGGTTGGGGCTCGAGCACTCTAGTTTCTGCTGCTGTTTGCTGCGTTTCTACTTGAGCTGTGCAAATACTACTGGTGAACACCATGGCCAAAACAGTCCATGCGCACGACAGGAATTGTTTGTCGAGCGGGGTCGAGTTGGTAAGTGAAAAGTATGTTTGTTGTTTAGGTGACATTTTGTGACCTTGATGACTCATCACAGGAGTCGGGTTTTATTTGGCTGATGGTGAAATGGAGTCGTGGCTAGTAGAGGTGATTTTGAGGACATACTCACCTTTGCGGACGGTTAATTCGGCGGTGGCAATAATGCGGTTGCCTCGGTAAATGACGACCGGTTGTTCAAGTCGCTCGGACGATAACAAGACGTCACCAGCGGAGAGTCCGGCGAGCGTTTCTTGGGTGACATCCAGATGGCAGAATTCTGCCCGCAACATATTTGAGGGCACGTGTGTTGGGGCATGTTGTGCAGGTGTGGCATTTTGGCTGGGCCCAGATAGTTGCGGGTATGGGATGGCTTTTTGAGTTGCGCTCGGGTCTTCCTGCTGTTGCAGCATTTGGGTGAGTTGTGAACATTTATCGAGTGTCTCGAGGATCGGCGCAGGATCCGTTTGAGTCGTGGGTGTATCTGATGCCGGTTTGTTTGAATCCGCGGCAGAATCTGGATTGTTTGGTTCGGTTGTCATTATGGTCGCCCATGAAAACAGACAGGGTATGGTATTACACAAATAGTGCACACAAATAGGGCTAACTTGTCGCTAAAAATCGCGTTTCATGCAATGCCAGTTGGTGCCGATGTCAGTTTGTATCTTCATAATTGTGCTTGTGATTAAAGCGCGAATTGGCATTAACTGTCGCCAAAGCACCAGTCCACAAGCGTAGGGGGTTGACGTTTGCGGTGAGTCGTTGAAAATGTCCACTAAGCTGCAGCGATGCGGAGTAACAAACCAACACATTGAATTAGCAATAGGGATGGCAACATGGGGCGCGCAAAAATTACAATCATCGGTGCGGGAAACGTTGGCGCAACGACAGCACATTGGTGTGCAGCAGCTGAACTTGGAGATATCGTGCTATTGGATATCCCTCAGGCTGGTGACATGCCTAAGGGCAAGGCTCTCGATCTCATGGAAGCCTCACCGGTAATGGGTTTTGATTGCAATATTCTGGGCACAAGCGATTATGGGGACACCACCGACAGCGACGTGGTTGTGATCACGGCAGGTATTCCACGCAAGCCTGGCATGAGTCGTGATGATCTACTGGCCACCAACGCAAAAATTATGACTGCCGTAACTGAACAAATCAAAGAAACGAGTCCCAACGCGGTCATTATTGTTGTCAGCAATCCACTGGATGCTATGGTTCAACGATGCTTACAGGTGTCTGGCTTTCCGTCAAACCGAGTCCTAGGTCAAGCTGGCGTATTAGATACCGCTCGATATCGCACATTCTTAGCGATGGAATTAGGCGTTAGTGTCGAAGATGTTTCAGCTTTGTTGATGGGTGGCCACGGCGATACGATGGTTCCGCTGCCAAGTTGTACATCGGTGGGCGGTATTCCGGTCACTCAATTGCTGGATAGTGCTCGCTTGGATGAAATTGTCGACCGCGCTCGCAAAGGCGGCGCCGAAATTGTCGGATTGCTAAAAACCGGCAGTGCCTATTACGCTCCAGCCGCAGCTTGTACTCAGATGGTGGAAGCTATCGTCAAAGATAAAAAACGGGTCCTCCCTTGTGCTGCCTATTGTGATTCTGAGTACGGCGTTGGGGGATATTACGTAGGCGTGCCGATTGTTTTAGGAGCAGGCGGTGTGGAGCGTATTATCAAGTTGGAATTAACCGAGCAAGAAACGGCTGATTTCCAGAACAGCGTTGACGCCGTGAAAGAACTCGTAGCAGTGATGGCTGGCCTAGCGTAAAATCACGAATGCTAGCAACGAAACTACCTCCCCTGCGCAAGGTAACCATTCAACGAGGTTAGGTTATCGGCATTGACAGGCATTGATTAATTCCTTAAAAGTCCGGCGCGAATATAGTTCGTTTGCCATTTAAGAGAATGTAAAACGTCATGTCTGAAAACCTGCGGTTCTTTACCAGTCGGAAGCATCCGGTCTGGGCTCCTATAGATATTGCTGAAGTTGTTCAAGAGTCGTTGAAGCGAGTGCGTGCATACCAGGCGCGGCGCAACGTACATGTTCGTTGCGACCCATTAACGAGTGTGTTTGCCTACGGTGATCAAGAATGGATCACGATGGCGGTCACAAATCTTCTCGAAAATGCTATCGAACACACACCTAGCGAATCCCATTATCGAGTAACCGTGGATGTGGATAGCCGCAAAACCAGAGTCCTTGTTGAGGATCAAGGACCGGGTATTACGCCGGGCTCAGAGTATCAGATATTCAAACCGTTTTACACGACGCAACCAGGTGCTACTGGACTAGGCCTTGCCAATGTCCGACGCGTTATCGAAATCCATGGTGGCGGGATTCAAGTCGCCAATATGGAGCATGGCGGCGCACTTTTTATATTAAAACTACCTCGTATTCAGGCGCAACAAGCGGCTTAAACCCGAGCTAAAAGCAGTCAATAATCAGAGATAAAACGTTCACTTCCGATCTAAATATGCAACCATTTTCAAACATTAGCAGTACGGCTCTGGCGGCACTGCGCGAGTCGAAAAACTCGACGCGGATAGCCCTAGTGGTGTGTGTATCGATTTTGGGAATTTCGCTTGTGGCCTTGGTGGGCAGTGGTGAACGAGAGATGGAACGTCTGTTTGCGGGGCGGGAGTTGTCGGCGAGTGAAATATCAAAAATAACTCAGTCCTTTTCAGTGGCGAAGCTAGACCAGTGGGAAACGGTAGGCCAGCAAATTCAAGTTCCACGGGTTGAGCGGGCGAAGTATCTGGCGGCACTCGAGGGCAAGTTTGATTTAGACACTCGCAATACCGACGTAGACCAAGTGCTGCAACAAACGAGCATATTGGACACACCTAGTTTGCGAGATCTGCGTTTGCGAAATGCAAAGGAAAAAGATCTCTCCATGATGGTAATGCAGATGCCTGATATCGAAGTAGCACGAGTGAACATCGATACCAAACAAGAACGTGGATTAGCAGGACAAACAAAAATGGTTGCCCTCGCAGCAATCAAAGCTGCAAATGGCGCAGACTTGACGATGCAAAAGGCGGAATCGATTCGAGATATTATCGCCGCTCGCTACGCCGGCTTGCAACGCAACGAGGTTGTGGTCATTGATTTAAACAGTGGTCAGACTTTTGGCTCGTCAACCTCTCCGCTGCAACCTACTGACCGCCAACGTGCGATGCGTGACTATGAGAGGTGGTGGAAAAATCGCATTGAAAATCTACTTGTTGATATTCCAAATATACGTATTGAAGTAAGTTTGCAAATCATATCACCTAACACTCTAACCGACAATTCGGCTATGGTCGGTCAATCGATAGATCGAGTTCGAGCGAGTATTTCAGTTGGGATTCCGCATTCGTATATTCAACTAGTCGCCAAAGCGAACGGCGGGGATGCTAAGAATTTAAATGGACCGGAGCACCAGAAATTTGTCGCGCAACTGGAAACGCAAATATTGCAGAGCGTAACAACATTGGTGCAAGGTGTTATGCCGATTGTTCCTCAGGCTACGCTTGATCCGCTGCAAGTAAACGTTGCCACGATTGTTGACTTGGTAAACGCTGAATCCGTTGCGAGTTCCTCAGATCCTTGGATGACGAGTTTAACAAGCCATTGGCGGGAGGCAGTCATGGGTCTCGTTATGGTGATTACATCATTGACGTTTGTCCGCCATCTGCGCAATCGCTCAAGCATTCCCTCTCCCCTGCCATCGCCGAGTGCAGACATCGAAAAATTTTCTACTGCCGAAGAAATATTGAATGAATCAACTGCCAGGGAATTAGAGCCTTCTGTGGGCACGGTAGCGAGACCGGAATTTGCTAACGCGAGTAGGCAATTCCAAGTCTATCCACTTGGTGTGTATGATCGCCGCGAAACTCAGGAGGCGTCGTCTGTAGTGCGGCAGGCCGTGGCTGATGTCGAGACCGAGCCTAGTTTAACCAATGAGTTAGATAAATTGCTAAGTGATTCACCAGCCGATGCGGCGGATATTTTACGACAGTGGGTAAGTAGTACAAATGATGGATCATGACAC
>DTSG01000008.1:0-871 GCA_012965455.1 Planctomycetaceae bacterium
TGGATTATGGCTTATTGTAGAGATATTTTTTGCGGAGGTGTGATGCGTTTCAATTGCTATCGAACAGTTTGGTATCTATCTTGCCTCGCGATCATGTCGCCGTCGCTGGGTCTTTCTGATTCACTCGTTGCCGAGGACAAGTTGTCGGCACTGGTGCGCGTGGTCGATTTGACGGTTGGCGAATCTGTCCAGCTGGAATTGTGCAATGGCGAGCATGTTCAAGTGAAATTGCTTGATCTACAGGAGACCCGTGATCCGATTCGTCAGGCAATTCGTAGTGCCATGGTCAAAGTACAAGTTGATGACGAAGTCATCGAACTTGAATCGGGGATGTACAATTTGCCGCAAGTGCTAGGCAAAGTGCAAATCGATTGTTCGGTTACTGGGGGATATAACTCCAATGGCACACCTGGATTTTGGGGGTTGGAGAAGGATGCGAGATTACGGTTTTGGCCAGCGGAATCACCGTTGTTGCGTCCCGGGACGTTTATATATCCCGTACAGCAGCGATGGCTGGCGACGCGGACATGGTTTGATAATGAGCCGGTCGATGGTGGTACGAAAGTCTTGCAGCAGATTTACTACCATAGTGGATTGGACATTGGTGGTACGGAGCGTCTCGTCCAAGTGATAGCTGCGACGGATGCGATTGTTGTTTCCAGCGGTGATGATGTGCTGTCTGATTATGTGCTCAAAGACGGGAGCACGCCGAAGTACGGGGAGGGTAAGAGTCCGATTGCGCCACGGGCTGACGTTGTGTATTTGCGTGACAGTCGCGGGTGGTATTACAGGTACAGCCATTTAGATTCCATCGACGAACGAGTGCTTCCGGGGCGAGTCATCAAGCAGGGTGAACCGATCGGGGTTCTGG
>DTSG01000008.1:881-6067 GCA_012965455.1 Planctomycetaceae bacterium
TGAAGGGGGCGAGTGGCGGATGGTCGCACTTGCATTTTGAGATAAAAAGCAAGCAGCCTTCGGGAAAGTGGGGTACTCAAGCGGGGTACGCGTTTATTTGGGAAGCATATCGACGGCAGTACAAACCGCAGTTAGTGGCGAATACTAGTCGCAAGCATTTCGTGATGGCCGGCACGTCTGTCACGATGAATGGGTATAAATCCTATAGTGCCAATGATAGTATTCGGCGGTTCCAATGGTTGTTTACCGATGGTACGCGGGCACAGGGACCAGAGGTGACTCGGATATACGCGCGGCCTGGCGTTTACAGTGAAGTGCTAAAGGTAACGGATAAGGCTGGCAATGTTGATTATGATTTTGCCAGCGTACATGTGTTAGATCCTGCGAATCCTGATCTCTACGTTCCTCGTATTCATGCCGCATATTGGCCGACTCGTGATAACAAAGTAGATGAGTTGATTACGTTCAAGGTGCGATCGTTTGGCACAACCGAGGGTGAAGAGGTCTGGGATTTCGGCGATGGAAGTCCGTTAGCTAAAGTTAAATCGGACGGTAACGTAGACCCTCAGGCGAAGAATGGCTATGCAATTACTACGCATGCCTACTCCAAACCGGGCGACTATCTTGTCAAAGTGCAACGTGCCAGAAGCGATGGAGTTGCGGCTGTTTTTCATCTGCACGTGCATGTTACTCGGTAAGGCACGCCAGCAGCAGCAACGACGATTTAGTAGGACCGCCGTTTCGTGTCGGTACCTGACACGCAACCATCCCTTCTTTTGCCAGTTAAAAAAGTACCCCGGAGAGGTTTCGAACCTCCGACCTACGGTTTAGGAAACCGTTGCTCTATCCCCTGAGCTACCGAGGCAGTGGTGGTTTGCCCACTTTGTTTTAAACAGCCTGTCGTCAATTGTCTATGACTATCGATGCCTAACCTAGATTACATTGATAGGGTTACTGCAATGCTTGATAAACTAGGCTGATGATGCGGTTGTTTAAATCACAATGAAAGTTGGGATACAACTGCGTCAGCGAAATCGCATAAAACTCATTGACTGGGTCAAGTATGAATCGCGTATTGTATGCGCCGCCCCAGTAGAGCATTCCTTTGCCACTGATAAACGATTGAGCGCCAATATCATTGACGATTGCAAAGCCTAAGCCAAACTGATCCGCAGCGATTGCTCCACCGAGGTTGATCGTCAATTCGCCGATGTTGTTACTACGCATCAAGGCAACACTGCTTTTACTGAGCAACCTCTGATCTTTCCAAGTCCCATTACCAATCATCATCTGACAGAAATGACTATAATCCTCGAGCGTTGAATGCAACCCCGCTCCGCCAGAATAATAAACCTGTTCTTTCTCACTGGGCGATTCCACCGCTGCGAAATCGGCATGCACAAACGATTCAAACTCCAATTTGCTTAGAACTCGCAGTCCCGCATCTGCCGGGACACAAAATGATTCCTTGGCGGTCATGAAATCCACATCATCGTACGTCTCTGTGGCAATGTCGGGTGTGTACACTCGCGCGAGACGCTGTTGCTGCAGCGCGCTCGGATAAAAACTGGTGCTCCCCATTGCTAATGGTTCAAAAATCTCGTTTGCTAAAAACTCGGCAAATGTCGCTGCAGATAGGACTTCGACTAATCGTCCCAAAACGTCGATGCTCAAACCGTAAAGCCAGTCTGTGCCAGGGTCGAAAGCGAGCGGTTGCTCGGCCAATCGACCCACCACTTCCTCAATGGTTGTCCCATCTTGATACGCCCAATCTCGAATGTCCGCGGCTCGATAAAACTCGCCCAGTTTGGGGTGTGTAAAACTATATCCAATTCCGGAAGTGTGCGTTAATAAATGGCGAATCGTAATCGATGTTTTTGACTTGCGTGTTTTCGTATTACCTGCATCATCTCGTTTGCCGCTTAAGACGCACATGTTTTTGAATTCGGGCAAGTACTTTTCGATCGGGTCGTCCAGTAGAAACAACCCTCGTTCCAGGAGCATCATTATCGCAGCGCTTGTAATAGGCTTGGTCATCGATGCAATGCGAAACACGGTATTGGAGTCCACGGCCATTTCAGCTTTGATCTTTGCAAACCCAGCACAATGCTGAAATAGATTACCGTCAGCACCGCCGATAGCAAGGGCACAACCCGCGATGATTTGCTGGTCGACTTCTTGGTCTACTGCGGTTGATAGTCGTTTCAGTCGTTCACTACAAAAATTAATTGTCATCGTTATCAGAGGTTCCAATTAGGTAAAGCTAGCCATGTGTTTTGCCCGCACGCGCCGATAGTTATGGTGATTATGCAAAGATGCCGGTGGCTACTTTGCCAGCCACATCGGTCAACCTGAAATCGCGACCTGCGTAGCGATACGTTAAATTGAGATGATTGAGTCCGACTAAATGTAAGAGTGTTGCGTGCAAGTCGTTAACGTGCATTTTATCGGTTTGCGCGAAATATCCGTATTCATCGGTAGTACCGTATTGGTATCCGCCTTTTACACCTCCACCGGCCATCCACATCGTAAACCCTTCGGGGTTGTGATCGCGACCATTGGAACCTTGCATCACAGGCGTGCGACCAAACTCGCCTCCCCACAGGACCAAAGTATCTTCCAATAATCCACGTTGCTTAAGATCCGTCAGCAGCGCTGCGATCGGTTTGTCGACTTCTAGGGCGTTCTTGGTATGCCCTTTAACAAGGTCGCCGTGTTGGTCCCATTGAACATTTGCATCGCTGTGCGTGATTTGGATAAACCGTACACCCGCTTCGGCAAATCGCCTAGCCAAAATACACTGACGCCCAAAGTCTTTCGTGATTTCTTCGTCGAGCCCATACATGGCAAGTGTCTGCTTTGATTCGTCAGCAATATCTACAATCTCAGGCACTCGGCTCTGCATGCGAAACGCTAATTCAAAGCTGCCAATACGCCCTTCAAGGGCTTGATTAGGACCGGTCAATTTAAGGTGTGCTTGATTTGCTTGCTTAATCAAATCCAACTGCAGTCGCTGTTGTTTCCGTGTGATGCGTTTATTGTGGGTGTAAGCAACTTCGGCGCTCGTGGCCGGCTGACTCGCTACGCCCAGTGGCGTACCCTGAAACTTTGCCGGTAGAAACGCGGAACTCCAGTTCTTAACGCCGCCGTGGGCTAGTGTGGGACAGATAGTGACGAACGAGGGTAAGTTCTGATTTTCAGTTCCGAGGCCATAGGTGACCCAAGACCCCATACTCGGACGCACAAAGTTATCACTGCCGGTGTGTAGTTTAAGTAATGCACCACCGTGAGCGGCATTGGTGCCATGCACCGAGTTGAGTAAACAAATGTCGTCGATTTGATTGCCAACATGGGGAAACAATTCGCTGACCATGATCCCGCTTTCACCATGCGGGCGGAATTTCCACGGCGACCCCATCAACTTACTGGTCTCACCAAATTGCACTCGTGGTTTATCGAACGGCAATTCTTTACCGTCGTCTTTTTGCAGCTGCGGCTTGTAATCAAATGTATCAACGTGAGACGGGCCGCCTTTCATAAACAAAAAAATGATTCGCTTCGCTTTCGCTGGGTGATGTGTTTGCTGGCTTGCCGTTGGGTTGGCGGCCGCCGTGTCTTGCAATAAGGCGCCGAGCGCTAAGTTACCGAATCCGATTGCATTGGTGCGCAGCGCTGCCGATTTCAGGAATTGACGACGTGACGTGTCAGGTTGTGAATTGTTAGGGCAACAGCGGTTCGACATGGTGGTGCTGGTGGGCGAGTAATGTGTTTAAAGAAGTGGTTAGTGTATAACTTAGCGAATAAAGACAAATTCATTGCTTGCCAAGATGCTGTGCACCAAGAGTTTTAACGCTTGGAATTCAGCAGAAGCTTGGGAAGGGTCGGTTGCCGTTTCGAGTTCGCTGGTCGTGTCGGGGTTAGAGTCGGATTCGGTGTCGGTTGCCACTGTGGCAACGTTTGTTTCCAGAGCAGCCGCACTGGGTGTATTCGGTGTAACGGCTGTTCTTAGGAACAGGTTGTAATATTGTCGCGCTCGTGACATTTCTTGTCGAGTTGCATTTCTGCCGAGCAATTTTACATAGAGTTGTTGCACTCGGGGTTTAAGTGATTTGTTTTCTGCGAGTAGTTGTTCGACGATTTGGCAGCTCGCTTCATCCACCAAAGGACTGTTGAGCATGTACAACGCTTGGGGAGCGACGGTTGTGGTTTGCCGATCGCCGTTGCTGACGGAAGCGTCGTTGTAATCAAATAACTGAAAAAAGTCATAAAGGTTATTTCGGACGACGGGTAGGTACACTGAGCGGACAAAGGAATCGTATTTTGTCAGGTCTTTGGAGGTGTGGTTGAATAGGAACTCACGATTTTTCACAGGTAACATCGACCCTCCCATAGTCCGGTCAAGCAATCCCGAAACCGCTAGGATGGAATCGCGTATTGCTTCTGCTTCGAGTCGTTTGATTGGAAATCGCCACAGATACCGATTTGTAGAATCGATTTTACTTGCGGCATCGTTGAAATTGCTGCTCATGCGATACGTACTGCTGCTCATGATCGTTCGGTGTAGATTTTTTATCGACCAACCATTGTCGATAAACGTTTTGGCGAGGTGATCGAGCAGTGGTTGATTAATCGGTTGTTCGCCAAGGGTTCCAAAATTGTCGGTCGTAGGTTGTAGGGCTTGTCCAAAATGCCAGCGCCAAACCCGATTAACAATTACGCGAGCCGTCAATGGATGCTGCGGATCGGTGAGCCATTGCGCGAGTTCAAGTCGACCGCTTGATTTTGCGTCAATTTGGTGGTTATTGGCGGAGATGAACACTTGCGGGAATCCCCGCTCAACTGTTTTTCCTAAGGAGGCATGAGAACCACGTAGATGGACCTTTAGATCTTCGGGTTCTTGTTCGGTAACGGCCATAGCTGAAGGAAGTTCACCACGGTCATCCGTCAGTTTTTTAACTTCATCGAGCAACGCTTGATGCTGCTTTTTAGTGTCCGCGGGGTATTGGGTCTCTGGCTTAGCAGGTAGTTTTTCGACTGCAAGTGCTGCCAGTAGTTTTTTGTTCGCGGCATCCGTGAATGTTTTTAGCTCAGCGGTTTTTGTGTCTATTAGCGCCGCCGCTGTTTTATAGTTCGCTTGATCTTGTTCACTGGCAATTTCAGTTTCATGCCATTTGGCAATTGTCTTG
>DTSG01000009.1 GCA_012965455.1 Planctomycetaceae bacterium
CTTGAATACGTTGGAGCGGTACAGCCTTCGACGTAGTGGATCTCCGCCCCCTCGTCAACAATGATCAACGTTCGTTCAAACTGACCCATGTTCTCCGCGTTGATACGGAAATATGCTTGCAGTGGAAATTCAATTTTCACGCCTGGTGGGATGTAAATAAACGACCCACCGGACCATACCGCTGAATTCAAGGCCGCAAATTTATTGTCCAAGGACGGAATAATCGTGCCAAAATATTCTCGCAGCAATTCCGGATGTTCCTTGAGTGCCGTATCCGTGTCGGTAAAGATAACCCCCAGATTATCAAGATCTTCTGACACGCTGCCGTAAATAACTTCGCTATCAAATTGAGCTTTTACGCCCGCTAGATATTCTCGTTCCGCTTGGGGAATTCCTAGACGCTCAAACGTCTCTTTGATATTCTCGGGCACTTCATCCCAAGTCTTGCCTTGGCCTTCGGTTGGCTTGAGATAGTAATAGATATCCTGAAAATCAATATCTATATCGCCGCCCCATTCCGGCATCGGTTTGCTCTCAAAAATTTCCAACGCTTCCAGGCGGAAATCAAGCATCCACTGAGGTTCCTCTTTCATCTCAGAAATCTGCCGAACAATGCCAGCATTAATCCCTTTTTCAACCTTAAAAACCGCCTCGTTTTCGGTGATGAAAAACAGGTTCGCGTTCCTCTTCTGGAGTAACAACAAAACCGCTGTGATGAGGCAATGGCAACTCGTCTGGTGTTTTTATTCCACGATGAGCAAATTTTGAACTTGCACCCGTGCCTTCTTTCTTCGTGATTTTGTGGCTGCGAATCTTATCTTGAACACGCATTAAACCTTCAAGCAGAGCTTCTGGACGAGGCGGACAGCCTGGAATATAGACATCAACGGGAACGACTAAATCCACACCTTTGACAACATGGTATCCCCACTTAAAGTATGGGCCACCACCAATGGTACAAGCTCCCATGGCAATCACATATTTGGGATCAGGCATCATGTTGTAGAGACGGCGTACGCGGCTTGCCATTTTATAAGTTACCGTGCCTGCCACGATCATGAGATCCGCTTGACGCGGTGTAGCTCGAAACGCACCCGCTCCAAAACGGTCCATATCATAGCGACTCGCACCGGCAGCCATCATTTCAATCGCACAACATGCTAAACCGAAAGTCATTGGCCAGATGCTCGACTGGCGAGCCCAGTTGATTGACTGTTCCACAGTCGTGACAATTACGTTTTCTTCAAAACGTCCTTCAATCCATGGCATTGGTTGGTTCATACGGCTACCCTAATGTCTCTCTTAAAAAATCTTGCTCTCTAATGGATGTCATTGTTTCATCTTTGACAATGGTTATCATTCCACTGGTTCAATTTGCATCACCATTTTGTTAGCGTCTGGTTCACTTACTTGAAACGTACAGTCGCAATCACCATCGAGTCGACACTCAGTCAATTGCAATGTCTCACCAATCATTTCTGAAAATAATAGACGCTCCATACTGCAAACACTGCGATCTTGCTCCGCGAGCTCAGGGTAGGGGCAAACCTCTACGCTGATTTGTGGAACTCCATCAGTGGTGTTTATTTTTACCGGAATTCGGCGTTCTGAGAATAGGACTGCCAGTGAATTCATTCGCTCAGTGACCGATTTTCCTTGGATTTTTCCCGCATACAATTGGGCCATTCTTCCAGAAACTCGCTGCAATAATCCCCGCTTCATCTCTGCATCGTCGATCGCTCGAATTTCCTGCCACAATGCAATCGCTAGATCCGCAAAGTTTTCTCCACTTCGACGACGGCCTTTTGTCGTTAGTGAGTAACAATGTCGAGGCCGGCCACGCAATGTCTCCATCCGCTCTCGATGAATATCGCCTTCTTCAAGTAGTCGATTCAATCGCTGGCGAACCGCTGTTCCCGTTACGCCTAAGCACTCTGAAAGCTCAGTAACTGTCATACCACCGCCTTTGCGCAGAATATCAAGGACAGTAATGTCGGAATCTAAAAATGGCATCTTCATTACCTCCTTATCTGAACTAACAATTGTGACGTTTAGTCATGCTGTGTTGGGGTTGTTATTTGCTCGGAACGCTATCAACATTACTTAATTATCTCCTCTTTTAACCTCTATAGTATACCGATTCCTGATTTTTTACAACATTAGGTTTGAAAAAGATTTAACCTTTATTGTTCACCAATACAAGGCTACTACCACAGTATTGCAATAGGTTATAATCAATGACTTAATTCAAGGCATTTTTGTTTGGCTTTGCCACCTTTTCACTACGTTTTTCCTCAGTAGGTCACCTCTTCAATGCACCGTTTTCGATCAAATAATACAAAGCAATTTGTCTTTTGGGCTTTGTTACTTTCAACCGGCCTGTGGACTGCTGTGACGTGGGGTCAAAACACCGCAGAGCCAGCAAATGAAAATGTTCCAACAACGGTTACCCAAAACAGTGGATCAGGTAGTGCCGACGATAATACAACTGCCAGTACTATCCTCATTACCCCAGCAGAGGAGGAGGCAGATTTTTCCATTTCCGAGTTCAGCGACAAGGTATTCGGCGCTGCTGTCGATGGGATTGGAAAAGTCCTGTTCTTTCGCGTCTTCTCTACCGACGTTGAAACCGTTGAATTCAAAGAAGTGGAATACTTCTATCGCACCGCAGGATCTGCCACAACCGATTTTGATAAACTGACCTCCGGCGATTTTCCTCCGCAAGCCGAAACGACCATCCGCGCAGGACTGCTGGCCGGACAATACAACGAAACCAAAATTACTGACGGAACGTTGACCGATTCAACCGACAGCACTTTATCCCTTGAAGTTGAATATGTTTCGCTCACTGTCAAGTCGCAGAAATACGAATGGGATAACAAACTTGATTTGTTCGTCGCGTCTAAATCTAACCTTCAGCAAGTCGATACGACGGACAGGATGACACGTGATGAAGTTAATCAAGCACTGCTTGCCGGTAATCTCGTCGTCGACGACCAAGGAAACCATATTGTAATTGTTACGCGTGGCATGCCCTTTGTAGTTCTCTGGCTAGCCTGCGGTGCCGTGTTTTTTACGATCTTCATGAAGGGCTTTAATATTTGGGGAGTTCGTCATGCCATTCAAGTAGTACGCGGCACATACGACAATCCGGACGAGGCGGGCGAAGTTACACATATGCAAGCATTGTCCTCGGCGTTGTCGGCAACCGTTGGCTTGGGGAACATTGCCGGCGTCACGATCGCCATGTCCATGGGTGGCCCGGGAGCATTCTTCTGGATGCTCGCTTGTGGTTTCTTCGGTATGACCAGTAAATTCGTCGAATGCACACTCGGACAAAAATACCGCAAAATCAAGCCAGACGGATCGGTGATCGGTGGTCCGATGGCCTACTTGCCGGACGGTCTCCGTCAAATCGGCCTCGGCCCCCTTGGAGTTGTGCTCGGGTTCTTGTTCACCGTGATGTGCATTATGGGAAGTTTTGGTGGGGGAAACATGTTCCAATCCAATCAAGCCGGTTCACAACTTCTTACAATCTATCACGCCGCTGAAGTGGAGCAGATCGCCTTATTAAACGAACAAATAAAGACCGCAAACGAGGCACAGGATACCGAAACAGTCACCAAACTCGGTAATGAAAAGCAGGCTTTAAGCACCGATATCGAATCTTCCGCTAAGACATTCAAAGCCATTTACGGACTTCTCATGGCGGTTCTTGTTGGCGTCGTCATCATCGGAGGAATTAAGAGTATTGGTAGCGTCGCGGAAAAGATCGTCCCGACGATGTGTTTCATTTACGTGGTCGCTTGCTTATTCGTCATCCTCAGTCATCTGACAGAATTACCCGCCCTCATCAGTTTGATTTTTACCGAAGCCTTCAACCCCGATGCCTTTGGCGGTGGAATGGTCGGCGTATTGATCATTGGCGTGCAGCGTGCCGCATTTTCAAATGAAGCTGGCGTCGGCAGTGCTGCCATTGTCCATAGTGCCGCAAAAACTAGCGAACCAATTCGTGAAGGAACCGTCGCCCTACTCGAACCCTTTATCGACACCATTGTTGTCTGCTCGATGACTGCGCTTGTCATTTTAATTACCGGAGCGTGGAATAACGCCGCGTGGCTTGACGAAGGTCTCGCCGGAACCGCATTGACGAGCAGGGCTTTCGCTTCGGAAATCAGTTGGTTCCCCTATGTCCTAACTCTGGCCGTCGTACTGTTTGCCTACTCCACTATGATTTCATGGAGTTACTACGGTGAGCGGTGTTGGGAAACTTTGTTCGGTTCAAGCAAAGTTAGCGTATACACTTATAAACTGTTATTTGTCTTAGCTGTATTTGTCGGAGCAACCGCCCAACTCGGTACCGTATTAGACTTCTCCGACATGATGATCCTCTGCATGGCATTCCCTAACATCCTCGGGCTCGTGCTCTTGTCGCCCGGTGTGCGCCGCGATCTTATGGACTATTGGAAGCGTTTCAAAAATGACGAATTTACAAAGTATCATTAACTCTGTCCACTGGTCGTCGCTTCCCCGCGAGGAAAGTACTCCTCAATCACTCGATAAAACTCAGCGGCAGTTTCCATCTTGGCTGCATGCTTTCTGAAATGTCTCGCGCCAGGCTTACCAACCGCATAGCAACAGGCATATTTTCGCATCAGCAACGTACCCCGCGTCTCACCAAAACGTTCACAAACCAAATCATAATGCCTTAACATGATTTGTTTTTGCTGTGACAACGACGGTTCCTCGGGTATGCTCCGCCCCTCAAGCGCTGCGGCACATTGAGCAAACAACCACGGCCGCCCCAACGAGGCTCGAGCGATCATCACGCCATCGACGTCATACTGCTGAAATGCTGCCAATACCTTTTCGGGGGAATCTAGATCACCGTTACCAATAAGCGGAATATGCTTAAGGTACGGCTTGATTTCTGAGATGCGATCCCAATCGGCCTCTCCCCGAAACATATCTTGAGCGGTTCGCCCATGGACGGTCAGAGCCGCGGCACCAGCGCCTTCTACGACTTGCGCGATATCGATGAAGTTCATTTGATCGCGCGTACAGCCAAGACGAATCTTAGCGGTAACTGGTGTCGGAGCACACGCTTGTACGACAGTCTCTATGATCCTGCCAACTCGATCTGGATCACTCAATAGATAGGATCCGCTTTCCGCCCGCTCTGTTACTTTACGAACTGGGCAGCCGAAATTGATATCGACAATGCTAACATTATATTCCTGCGACAGACGTCGACCTACAAGGGCCATCGCCGCTGGGTCATTGTCCCAGATCTGCACCGCCAACGGCCGAGATTCCTCCTTAACACCCCACAACCGAGCAGGATGCTCGGCTTTGTGCTGTTCCATCCAAACAAAGCCACGCGCGTGAACCATTTCCGTCGCTTGCAATCCGACTCCGCCGAATTCACGTACAACTTGGCGAAACGCATAATTCGTGAAACCTGCCATCGGCGCCTGCAACAACGGCGGATCGATTAAACAATCACCGATAGAGAATGCTGTAGGCATTACGAGATCCTAGACACAGTTTGCGGATAAATGAAAGACAATTAACCTTATCTGATTCTAGCAACCCCTATTAGTATTGCCGAGTCATCCATTGATCGTTTTCACTCAATGGCGTGGCGCGTGGAATCTCTGAATTGGGCCGCTCAACGACTACAGGTTCGTAATTTCCCGACGCGGCACTCTCTCCATCCCCAATGGAAATTCGGATCACATCGGAGTCCTCTGTCGAAATCGATACATCCGCAGGCTGCTCAAACGACATTTGCCGCCCGTCTGGTTCACTAGCAATTTGGAACGGTCGGCGGACCCGCGGCGACCAACTATCAGCGCCAGGAACCTCTGCGCCCGCCGGAACACCTAAATCAATGCTGGTTGCCGTACTGGGGGCTTGTTGATAGTATTGTTGCCCACTCAATTGAGTGCTCGGTGGTAGGATCCGCGTTGTCATATTTGCCGGTGTTTGGCAACCGGCGAGGATCGCCATTACCCCTAAAACCGACCCATAAAATATCCTCGGCG
>DTSG01000010.1 GCA_012965455.1 Planctomycetaceae bacterium
TCAATAGAGATAGCTAGACTAAGCAGCGAATATTATTTATGAACCATCACCAGCAAATTCCAATGAGAGGACGCCATTTACTGAGCCGGCGGTCGGCTATGGGGAATATGGCGTTTGGCTTGAGTAGTATCGCGCTGACAAAATTGTTAAGTGACAATTCATTGTTAGCACGCGCAGAAGAAAAGACGACAACGATTCGACCTCAGATTGATCCCGAGCACCCTCAGGCTGCGCGTGATCCACATTTTCCAGCGGCGGCGAAGAATGTGATTATGATTTTCTGTGCGGGGGCTTGTAGCCATTTAGATACGTTTGACTATAAGAACGAGTTGATTAAGCGTGACGGTGAACCGCTACCAGGAGCTACCGACCTGGTGACGTTCCAAGGTAAACAAGGGAATATTACGCGTAGCCCTTGGCAGTTTAAGCCACGTGGTGAGAGTGGCAAAATGATATCTACTTTAGTAGATCATATTGGTGAACATGCCGATGACATGGCATTTATCCATTCCCTCACAAGTAAAACAAATACGCATGGTCCGGGCGAGAACTTCATGTCGACTGGTTTTACGCTGGACGGCTTTCCCAGTATCGGGTCGTGGGCAACCTATGCCCTTGGTAGTGAGACGGCAGAGTTGCCAGCGTTTGTTGCGATTCCTGATCCCCGCGGGACTCCGCAATCGAGCGTTAACAATTGGGGCCCCGGGTTTTTGCCGGCGACGTTTCAAGGTACTGCGTTCAATACCACTAACCCCATTCGAAACCTGTTACCACCGAGTTCTTTATCCCAAGGCGAAGACGTCGCTACGCGCGAGTTTTTGAAACGCTTGAACGATCGCCATTTAGCTCGTTTTCCAGGGGACACCCAATTAGCTGCTCGGATAGCAAGCTACGAATTGGCCGCTCGTATGCAGTTGTCGGTACCGCAGCTCAGTGACCTCTCGACCGAAACAGCAGCTACTTTGAAAATGTACGCGGCGGATGACACCAGCAATACTCTGCGAGCGAGTTTTGCCCAGAATTGCATCCTAGCTCGACGACTGGTAGAAAAAGGCGTTCGCTTTGTCCAACTTTTCAATGGCTCGTATCAAACCGGGGGTGAGGGGACAAGTAATTGGGATGGGCATAAGAAGCTGAAGGACCAATACAGTTTGCACGGTCCGGTATTAGACCAACCGGTAGCGGCTTTGTTAACGGACTTAAAACAACGAGGGTTGCTGCAGGATACGTTAGTGGTTTGGACAACAGAATTTGGCAGGATGCCGACGTTTCAGAGTGGTGCGAGCGGTCGTGATCATAATCCGTCGGGCTTTACTGCTTGGATGATGGGAGCGGGGGTAAAAGCTCCGTTTTCCTATGGTGCAACGGATGAATTCGGACATCGGGCCGTCGAAAATGTATCGACAGTCTATGATTTTCACGCGACGATTCTGCATTTGTTGGGATTAGACCATAAACGGTTGACGTTCTATCACAACGGAATTGAGCGACGTCTGACCGATGTGCATGGGCACGTGATTCGTGACGTCTTGCGACCACAAATCAACACTCATTAGCTCGCATGTTATGCTTTGCCGATGGGTCGTGAGAACTTGCGAATGACGAAGAACCA
>DTSG01000011.1 GCA_012965455.1 Planctomycetaceae bacterium
ATAGCACCGAGTGAATGGTTTCCAGCGCTGGTGTTTGCTCTGAGGGTCGTCAAGCGTTCAAGCAGAGCGGGATCAGCGCGTAATTCGTGTTCAATGTCTGCCATCCGCCCAGCTTCTAGATCTTCATCCAGATACGCATATAATTCCGCATCACTAAACATGATTGGTATCCTCCTTGGAGTTTTGCTCATTAAGCTCGGGGAAAATATCCTTATTGAGCCCTTGCTTTCGCAACTGTTTCTTTATTTTGTCGACGAACTCAAATTTAGTACTAGCCACAACTTGTTGGCTAATTTCTAATTCGTCCGCAACGTCCTTGTTCTTCATGCCGCGCAAAAATAGCAACTCCAAGGTACTAATTTTGAGCCAGTCCTGCTGAGTTTTATAGGATTGAAGAAGTTGTTCGATGATTTCGGCTATGACATCCGTTTCAATTCCTTTGCGTTCTTCGCTGCGGAAAATCGCGGATGGTTTACGGTCTCCTGCCGCTAATTGCATCGCACCATCGGAAGAGTTATTGGCGTTGATGGGAATCGTTGGACGTCGACCTTCTCGCCGTAGATGGTCGGTCAGTTTAAACGCACAGATCGTAAACAAGAATCCTTGGATGGGCCGGCTGTCATCGAAATTCGGGATGCTCGTGAGAAAACCGATGAAAGTATCTTGGACAATATCCTCAACAGCACTGGCTTGTGTCAGTCGTCGCCTAACGAAAGCGGTAAGCCGACCTTCGTAGGTATCGATGAGGGTTTGCCAAGCGTCTTCGCTGCCAGCACGAATTTGTTGGACGAGTAATTTATCTGGTGACGTCATACGAACCCTTGGAACAAAAAAACTTCCGTTACTTAAATTTTAATCAAGTAATACGTCGCTGTACAAGTAAATCTTGCATTAGAAATAGTTGGTCGCCAACGACGCCACCGCGGACAAACTAGTCGTCCAAGCGGTGATGTTGAATAAGAGTCGTTTTGTTGGTGACGTTTTCCGCACTATCATGATTTGATTGCCGCGGTAGACAAGCAGCGTCAGGACAGTTGTACCCGCTATGGCACAGAATTTAATTAATCGCTGTAAAATATGAGAGTCGCGCCATGCTTGCTGCATTTGTAAGTGCTGGGGGGACACATCAACGACAGTAAACAATCGATATTGTGTGATATCTGAAGGTTGACCGTTGACCACGGGCGTATATTCCGCCACGTAAACGTTAGACTTCAACAAGGAGCGACGAGGATCCAAGTTCATTCCTTGAGCATAGAAGAACTCGATAGCCAGAGGGTCCGATGTGATGTCGCTAGCCGCAGTGGTGATTAGTTCGGTTGTCTGTTGTTCGAGTTCTATAATCGCTGTGGTGAATTCGACTTTGGCTGTCGTTTCTATTCGCCGAGCGTAGCGATTATTGATTGGCAATACGAGTTGTGGTTGTTCAACGATCGCTCCTTTTTTTCCCGTAGCGAGATCAAAATCATAGAAAGTGGAACCAGCGGGGATAGCACTGGTCATGATTGTTGCTTTGCGTCGTTCCGTTATCGTACGACTACCGTCGGTTAAACTTGGTGCAGGTGAGAGTGAAGTGACAACGAGTACCACAGCCAGGAGGATCGGCGACGCCATCAGCACTAGGTGAACGCGCATCATGTTATTCGTTACTGTTGACGGTTGGTTGTTATTCATGATACTACCCTAACCTCGCTATTCGCTTAAACTCTCGACGCTGGGCTCCGCTGATTTGTGGTGCACTGAATTGGATTGCGAGTACGGTGGCGGCCATGATGGCAGGCATCCACGGCTGGGGTGCAACAGGAATCAGCCACGCTACGAGTGCGACCATCAGCGCACTGATGATGTCCATCCGAAAAGCACGCATGGGACTAGCTTGTTTCCACCAACGGCATGCTGCAAACAAAATAGCGACGAAAACAACATAGTGCTGATAGACAGGCGCCGACTGACCACCTAGCCGCCAGTCTTTTCCTGCTTGCCACTGCTCCAACACCCACGGAAACCATGCATCTTCAGTGTGCAGGTCCATGAGATCGAGTTGCAGAAAGTTGGCGAGGCCAAACATAAACAGCCCTAGCGCAGCGCCGGCTGGGAACATCATAAAGCGCTTCACTGTATTGTTTTCGAGATCCGTCTCCCAGTATTTACTGATGCTCAGCACAGTCCAACTGCTGACTGTAATGACAGACGTAATCCAAGCGTACCATTGCAACATTTCATTTGAGGAAAATGGCGAAGCGTGAGTAGAAAGTGACAATATAACAAACCCGAAAGCCAATGCGGCGACCAGTGATTTGACCAGCGACGAAGTTAGTTCCGTGAGCAAGTCGCTGCGAGAGCGAAGTAATAAATGTTCAATCGCGACGTCCTTCCAGTGTCGTATGGAAACTGGTCGATGTACTATTGTGGGAGGCACATAGCTAGGCGTTGGAATATATACTGGAGTAACAGGCGCTTGGGTGACGGGGACAACGGCATCACGTGATTCGTTACCGCTGAGATCGATTGGATGCTGAATTGGCTTGTCAACCGTTTCTAGGTCTTCAGGCAACTGTGGCCGTTGAACATCGCCAACGTTTTCATAGTCGGGTGCAGGAATGTCGCGTAACATATCGACGACATGCTGATACCTTTTTGTTTTGTCTTTCTGTAGCGCCTTCTCGATTGCTTTTCTATATTCCAGCGGTACGCTCGACAGATCGGGCTTAGCGGTGAGTTGTTTGACCAATATTTCCTGGTCGGTTTCACCTGTAAAAGGCACATTGCCAGTCAGTAACTCGAACAACATGATTCCGAGGGCATAGACATCAATTTCGCGGCCATAATTGCCGTCGCCAATTTCCGGTGCCATGTAGTGGAGTGTGCCAATACTGCGAGTATGACCGCCACGTTGACTGCTAGAAATGAACTTGGATAAACCATAATCACCAACTTTGACATTCCCATCACTGATGAAAACATTTCCAGGTTTCAAATCGCGGTGGACAATACCTTTGTTGTGCAAATACTCAACGCCACTGGCAATACTATAAAACCAAGCGGCGGCATCATCGGTGCTCAGGCCGGTTGGGTTTTTGTCAAGAATATGCCGCAAGCTATTGCCCGCCATATATTCCATGATGATCCAAGTATCATCATCGATGCCTTCTTTAATATCGAACAGTGTCACCAAATTTGCATGGCTGACATTTAAAACAAGATGATCTCCCCGTTGTTTTCCTGTCGGCTTTGTTGCTTCAGCCTTGCTGACAATCGCATCCACTTGTTTCAAGGCGACTTCTTTTTCACCGTCGCTGATGGCGAAGTAGACTTCACCAAAACCACCTTTGCCCAAGCCACGCTTGATCGTATAACCATCAAGTGGTCGATCGCCGCTGGAGTAGGTGAATTTCATGGCTTCAATCCTGCAATAGGAGTTCGAATTACTGAGGGCTAACTGATAGGTTAATGGTCACTTATGGGGTTTGTCGAGTTTCTATAACGCTTCGATACCGAGTGAAATGTATTCGCTTTTTATTTTGGAACCGAGGAAAACAGGACCTGCGGATTGCTCGTGTTTTTCATCCATATCGATTGGTTGGTCGGAGCGGCAATCGATGCCTTGTTCGCTGCGATACAATACGATTTGATGTTCATCATAGGGGTAAACAACATGATCATGATCACGATTACCAATAATGAGTGAATCGGCCATGAGTAGAATACCATCGGTACGTGGATGTGTTCGGTGGCTTGTAGTGAACTCTAATTTTGCCGTTGCGCTGAGCGGATGGGGCTTACGAAACAGTAGTTCTACGTTGCCGAACTGAATTTGATCACCATCGTGTAGTGGAGTTTCAGTCGTTGTTTCGCTGCCACGAACCCGAACTGTTGAAATGGGTTCCAGAATGTACTGGTCACCAACTCGGCGAATCCTGGCATGGTTACGCGACACGTCGGCTAGTAATGGAATATCGACTGCCGATCCAGCAATGGCTTGTCCCAAAGTAACAACATCTCGGAGACACACTAAGTAGCCGCCGACGGCGTCGACCCAGAGGATAAATCGCTGAGTGTGAGTTATCGGTTTCATGGCGCGATCCTGGGAAAAATGTTGCTCATCTTGTGTTATCTTGGGAGCGATTTGTGATAGTGCGTTTTGCATGGGCTTGTTACTTCAATGAGTTCTTATTTACTATACTCTTGATTACGGCACTTTGGTTTATGTTTGGAAAAGATTAGAGTCGTCATCTTGTATTGACATGGAGTTTTATACTATCCACGCAAGAATGGAGCTCACACAAGGAATGTGTGAGCTCCGATTCAGGAGCGATCAACACTATTTCTTAACCACCTGTGTTGAAACTTCGTCACCATTCTCGCTGTTTCCAAAGTAGTTCGTGATTTCATCCATCAGATCTACTTGGGATTCGCTATCCTGAACGGGGATGCGATCAAACGAGCGGCTTTCAGAGTTAGCCATGCGTTCTTCGGCACTGAGACGAGAATCGATTTCGTCAATCAATTGACTCGTCTTAGCGAGCTGGCTATCATCGAAGACAAATTGACTGCTCGATTTAGCAACTTCAATCATGCGATTGCGAGCAGCTAAATTATCAATTTGCACGCGCAGTTTACGCTGCACACTTTGCATGTCCGCCAACTTGTTACGGGCAGTGCTAAGATTACTCATGCGTGTTGCGAGCAATCTCTTGAGGTTCTTCAAGGTCGATTCGTCGGTTTTGTATTCTTCAAACCGATTTTTCAAATCTCGTTTTACCTCTTTAGCAGTGTAAGCATTCCCGGTGTAGACAAAGGTCTCACTACCAGAGGCCAGATCCGCGTTAAGCCGGATGATGGCTTTTTGGTCAGTCGATAACTTTGTGTCAAACTCCTGGATGTGCTCTTCGAGCTTTTCGATTTCGACTTCTTCTCCAGTGATCAATTCCATGTTCTTGCGAACTTCGGGAGTGATCTTTGAGATATGTTGTCGAGCGCGTTCTAGTTCAAAGTTCACAGGAACTGAGCTTTTAACGGAATCGCGAACACTGGCAACCGAAGTGGTCAGATAGCTGGTTGCATCGCTACCAAAGAGGAGAGCCAAAAGCAATAATACTGCAGTGGCACCACCTCCAAAATATAATATTCTTTTCTTCATGACTAGATGTCCTTTCGTAAGACATTTTGATTGAAGGGCCATTGATTTGGGCCCGTTGGTGCTTTCCGAAGCATTTTGCGTTTTGAGAACCACAGTGGTTCAAAACGTGGCGGAAAATCGTTTTCTGCCATCCTTTACCTATCTATTCGTAGAGCGAGTAATAAAATTGACGGCGGCAGGTCAAAAACCGAAAAAAAACTTGGCTGATGCGGTATTTCACGGCAAAAATAGGCGTTATTCATTATTTACGAACATCGGAGTCCGACATTGTTGCTCTATAATCAAACTACAGCAGAAACGAAGTCAAGCAACGGTGCGTTTGCCATACTGCTTGGATATTCCCGATGTGTGAGATGGAACCATGAACCGAAATTCTAGGACACTTCGCAAGAAGTTGTTCGTAACGACAGTTGGAGTATTGATTTTGTTGTGCCTGAATTCCTCAGTACTCGTGGCTCAAGATGAACCACCATCTGCGGAGCAGGCGAAAATTGTGGAATTGATCAAACAACTGGGCTCGGAGTCGTTCCAAATTAGGGAACAAGCTCAAGCGCAGCTACTAGCAACAGGCCTAGCAGCTCAGGACGAACTAAGCAAAGCACTGAAAAGTGCTGATTTAGAAATACGATTTCGCGTTCGTCGTATATATGTTCAATTGCTGCAGATGGATTTTCAACGACGCCTGACCTTATTTGTCAACGACGTTGATGGCAAGTTGAAACATGATTTGCCAGCCTGGAAAATGTATCGAGATAAAGTTGGCAGCAGCTTGGCACACCGGAAGCTGTTTGCTTCGATGGTTCGAGTTGAGGCGCCGTTTCTAATCGCGATTGAAGCGAAAACCGATATTTACTCTACGCTTAACACGCGCTTAAAAGACTTGCAACCCTATGGCAGTACGGC
>DTSG01000012.1 GCA_012965455.1 Planctomycetaceae bacterium
TCTCTGAAACATCAACAATCTGAACTCAATCCCTTCATCGCCAGGCATTTCCGGAACGGTCAATGTCAACTCACCGGCCCCAGCTTTCAAGTCCATTTCACCAAGTTCGATCTGCTTGAAAAATTTTATATAAGATTCGGCACGAACCACTCGATCTTCTTGCGCTCCGACTTCCGCTGGATCATGAGCTGCAGTGATCTTTCGCGAAATGGTCGATTGATTGAATTGCAATTGAACCCGACAGCCTACATTTTCTTCCTTGCATGTGTAATGCAAGAAGACACGGTATCGTCCTGAATGTTGAACCTGAGCCGGCCATGTAATCTTGTCGTCAGTACTGGTCCAGTTCAGGAAGTACGAACAGTTAGGGAATTTGTTGGAGCGGATGATATTCCCGTGAGCGGTGCCATCGCGGGCTGGAACCTGAGTCCAGCGATAGTCTTCATGGCATATCACAAACGGACGCCCGTCATTAGTGGTGTTGTAATCCTGTAATGCGTCTACTTTGAAGTCGGCAACAGCCTGGTTCAGTAGTTTCGCGACTTCAGGTTGTTGGTCAATGATGTTCTTGTCCTGACGCGGGTCCTTTGTGATGTCGTAGAGACGGCCCACATTGTCTAGACGATACTGTTGATTGCGAGCACTGATTTTGCCTTTCCAGGCGTTAATGATAATTCGGTTGTTATGTTCCTTTTGTGAATCAGCAATCCATGAGGATACATCCATGCCATCAAGCGGCTTTTCACCAATCAGATTAATGCCAGCCAAATTAGTTAGCGTAGGGAGGAGGTCGGTGACGGAAGCAATTTGAGTCACAAACGTATCAGGCTTGATCTTTCCGGGCCAACTGATCAACAGTGGTGAGCGACAGCCTCCTTCGTCCGTGGAGCCTTTTCGACCTCGCATCTCATCATTCCAGCGACTCCCGTTGGGACCGTTGTCATGGAAAAAGACGACGATCGTGTTATCAGCGACTCCCAGCTTCCGAAGTTTCTTCAGCAAACGTCCAACGTTCCAGTCGACGTTTTCGCACATGGCGAGAGCTGCTCGAGTGTGTTGGACGTTTTCCTTTTTGGGATCACGGTTTCTCAGTCCAAGTTCTGCACCATCAAACTTCTTCCAAAAACGATCGGGCACTTGCATTGGCGAATGCGGAGTGTTGTACGGCAGGTAAGCAAAGAACGGCTTGTCCTGTTTGACACTGTCTTCGATGAATTCCATCGCTTTGTTGGTGAAGTCATCAACGCAAAAACCACTGCCTCGCACCAATGCACCGTTGTGTTCCAGTACCGGGTCAAAGTAATGACCCCAGTGGCCAGACGTGAATCCATAGTATTCCTCAAACCCACGGCCATTTGGGTGATAAGGATATTGCATTCCGTTATGCCACTTACCGAAGGCTCCGGTTGCGTATCCTGCTGCTTTAAAGGTATCGGCGATCGTTACTTCGTCCAGATCAAGTCGTTCCCCGCCGGCGCTCGTGCTGAAGACTCCACCACGCGGATGGTAGCGGCCTGTCAAAAACTCAGCACGAGTTGGTGAACAGACTGGGCAGACGAAAAACCGCTCAAACTGAGCACCCGTTGCTGCCAGCGCATCGATGTTCGGCG
>DTSG01000013.1 GCA_012965455.1 Planctomycetaceae bacterium
CCAACCGGCTTTGAATTCACTTCTGTTCGGAATTTGCCAATCGCATCATAGTGTTCTAAAGCAATTCCCCAGGGATCAATTCCACGGTGACAGGAAGCACAGGACTCTTTGTTTCGATGGACTTCCAGCTGCTCGCGGACGGATAATCTGGCAAACTCCGGATTGGATTCATCCAGATCCGGTACATCTGCCGGCGGGGGATCCGGTGGGTCATTAAGTAGGCGGTCGCGCAGCCATACGGCGCGCCGGATCGGATGGGAATCCCTGCCGGTGGAACCAAGCATCAACACACTGGCGTGACCTAATAAACCGCCGCGGCCTTCCTCTTTCAGTGTTACCTCGCGATAAGCTTGTCCAGTAACTCCGGTAACGCCATAGTGGCGAGCCAACGGCTCATTGAGCATCGTGAACTTGGAGTCCAGCATATTCATCGCACTACGGTCAGTGAGTATCAGGTGCTGAAAGAAATACCTGGTTTCCTGCAACATTTCTTCTTTTAGATCCTTTGTGAAACCTTTGTAGGTTCCTCTGTCAATTGCGATCTGATCCGTGTTTTCCAACTTCAGCCACTGGCCGTCGGATGGGGGGTCATGATACAGGAGATACCTTCCTGACAGGGGCGCTGTTTGATAAGAAGTTGTTGCACAACACCGTGTCCGTTGACCAGGTTGCGGCGGCGGCAATCGGCAACCAGACTCGATTTTCATCGCTCACCATGTCCACAGACGGTGGTGTGGGTGAACCAACACGCTCCAGCACCCTTAGTTACGATATAAAAGGTCGTCCGATCCCGGCACTCAATCAGCCGGAGATGATCTTTAATCGTCTGTTCGGTTTAGCCGATGAAGATTTAAAACGCCACCACCGGCGCCTGCGGAGTGCATCCAGCATGCTGGATCTTGTTCTGGAAGATTCAAATTCACTGCGACGGCGGCTCGGTCGTCACGATCAGGAAAAATTGGATGAGTATCTGGCAGCTGTACGTCAGATCGAACAGCGGGTTAAACGGACGCAGCGCTGGCTGAACATTCCGCTTCCGTCACTGACTGATGAAGAACGGGATCTCCTTAAGCTGGAAGCAGATACGGAAGCTCCTAAAGAATATATGCGCACCATGTACGATTTGATGTGGTTGGCATTTAAAACTGATTCCACCCGGGTCGCAACTTATCAGATTGCCAGCATGGCAGACGCTTCAAGTGTTGCAGGCCCATTTCCGTTTCGTGAAGGATTCAAAGCAAACCTGCATACCTTAGCCCACGGCTGGAATAAACCGGAAGGGGCAGTCGCGCTGGGTAAATGGGACAGGTTTATGACGGAACAACTCACCTACTTCCTGGAACGACTGAAATCCACTCAGGAAGGTGACAGTACGCTGCTGGACCGAACCATGGTGCTGCATGGATGCAGTAACAGTATCACTCACAACAACAATAACTACCCGCTCATTTTTGCCGGTGGCAGTAAACTCGGTCTGGAACATAATCATTACGTGAAAGTTAGCAAGGATATTCCGATGTCAAACTTGTTCGTCACGATGCTTGAAAAGATGGGGGTTGCAGCACCTGTGTTTGCTGACAGCACGGGTGAACTGACCGCGATTCTGGCAT
>DTSG01000014.1 GCA_012965455.1 Planctomycetaceae bacterium
AACTTAAGCAGACAGACGATCGGCAAATATCTAAGATCGGGAACACCGCCAGTGCATGGGCGACTTCGACAGACATCGACCATCTTGGTGCCTTACGATCGATACCTCCTGGAACGTTGCAGACAGGGCTATTGGATCTCGATGGGCCTGTGGCGAGAGATCACAGCATTGGGGAATGAAGGAAAATAAAGGACAGTCAGGCGATACGTGGCCTATGTCCGCAGGTCGACCGCAGGCAGAGCGGATGTTCGAGCCTCGGTTGTAACGCTGACGCCTCGACCAGCCGCGACGCTTGCGCTGAGACATTCTGAGGACAGAAGCGTCAACCAGCAAACAACGATAAATGAACTCATTGTCAAGGGCGCTTGAAGTCAGCTCCACACATCGCCCCACGTTCGTGTGAATCGTCCGCTCCAATTTGCAGGGACACTAACTCTACGCCATATGGCTGGTCTTAAATGCTAGAACAAAGTGTATATGAATGGACCTACCCCTGATGAAGTTCCCACCACGATCAGAATTCCAAAAATGATCAAGAAAGCTACCATTGGCATCATCCACCACAGCTTTCGACGCCATAGGTACGACAAGAGTTCGCCGGCTATGGAGAATTTTCCTCTGATTTCGTTGAAGACAGACATATGTTCACCTGGAGCCAATGCAAAATGCGTGGCTTGTTCGGATGACGTTGCCCCCTATGGTTTATCCACGAGGTAGTTTCCCATCACTAGGGTATCTATTCCGCTGTTCAAAAACGTGTTGATCGCATTTTCAGGAGAATTGACAATCGGTTCGCCACGCACATTGAACGAGGTATTCAGGATCAAAGGGACACCAGAAGCAACTCTGAATCGCTCTATCAGGTTATAATATAGACTGTTGGTTTCCTTGTGAACCGCTTGGGGACGCGCTGTCCCCATATGATTCACAGCAGGAATAGTGCCAGCGTGTTCAGCATTGACCGGCACCACAAGAAGCATGAACCGGTTCGGCATATCAAAGCCCGCGTCGGGAACATCAAAGTATTTTGGCAACTCCTCTGCCAAGACCGATGGGGCGAAGGGCCGGAACGGCTCCCGAAATTTTATCTTGTTGTTTACTATGTCCTTCATATCTCCTCGGCGCGGGTCAGCGATAATGCTGCGGTTTCCCAACGCTCGCGGTCCCCATTCGAACCGGCCCTGAAACCATCCAACCACCTTGCCACTGGTAAGACGGTCGATCGTCAATTCGATCAGCTTTGAGTCATCATCCACGAGTTTGGATGCCAATCCTGACTCCGCCAGTGCAGCCATGATGGCGTCCGCATCATACTCCTGCCCCCAGTAAGCATGATCCATGATGAAGCGGTCACCATTCCCGAGCTCACAATGCCAAGCATATAATTTAAATCATGTCCATCAAATGACTCTAATGGTTTTATTTTTTCTTTAGCAGTCTCATTTTTCTTATAATTTTGCATATTATTTTTTGTTTGAGAGGTAATCTTTTGCACTGATTTTAAGATTCTTTTACCTCTATCACTTGAGTAATACACCACCTGTTTCATCAGATGGTTTGGAATCTTTATCTTTGTCTTCATCCTTATCTTTATCTTTCTT
>DTSG01000015.1 GCA_012965455.1 Planctomycetaceae bacterium
CGGTTGGATTGCACGGCACCACTTTCAGAACTCAAATTTCATTATCACACTCCAGCATTGTTACTGCACAAACAAATAGACTTTGAGATCCATGATATCCCACTTCCATAATTTGATACGGTTCCATAGTCGCCAACTTTCCTGTCTGGGATTCGTTGCCTGTGTGCTGCTGCAGACCCCCGCAGAAGCAACAGTTGTTGCCCCGCCTTCGTCAACCACTGCAACTGACACCGCACGCGAAATCGCCGCAACAGTTAATGGCAAACCAATTTATGCATCAGCAATTGATACACAAATTGAACTACTGATCCCCAATCTCGATCGTAAATCGGCTCGCTACCAAAAACTCCGCCGTGATTTGCTAGCTAAAACCATTGATCGACACCTGGCACTCGAGTACCTGCACCACAGTAAGATTGCAGCCAGTAACGATGACATGCAACTGGCAATCATTCGCCTCGAGAAACGGCTAAAGCTCAAACAGCAATCTCTTGATGACTACCTGCGGGAGCAAAAAATTTCACCTGCCGAACTGAGCCATCGCATTGACTGGCAAATCTCTTGGAATCGCTATTTGAATAAATATTTATCGGATACCAATTTGCAGAAGTACTTTACTGATTACAAATCTCAATTCGATGGAACAACCTCCGAAATCTCTCAGATTCTGTTAGCGTCACACCCAGCGGATCCGGCCAAACAAAAAGCAACCTTTGATCAGGCGAAGCAGATTATCCGAGACGTCCGCGGCGACACTATCTCGTTCTCAGCCGCTGCCAAGAAATATTCCATCAGTCCCACAGGCAAGACCGGAGGTCTAGTTGGCGCGATCAAATATCGAGGCAGCATGCCACTACAATTCTCGAATATCGCTTTCGCGTTGAAGGTAGGTGAAGTCAGCGTTCCCTTTGAAAGTGAATTTGGTGTCCACATCCTACGCTGTAATTCGATCAAAATGGGAACACGAACGTGGCAACAAGCTAGGCCGCAGTTACGAGAAGCCCTCGTGGAATCGTTCTTTAGCTTTCTGGTTAACACCCGCCGAGAAATGCTCAAAGCTGAAAACAAACTCGAAAAACACATAGAAATAAACTCCGCATGGCAATAAGAAATGATTGCACTAAACATGCGGAATCTGCAACATTCCCTGATCTAGCTTGGCGGCGAAAACTACGACGCCAACTCTTAAATTGGTTTCGCCGCAACGCTCGTGATCTTCCCTGGCGTGATGCACCGACACCCTATCAGACTTGGGTCAGTGAAATCATGCTGCAACAAACCCAAGTGGCCACTGTCGTTGAATACTATCAACGATTCTTAAAACGATTTCCAGATGTGCAAACATTAGCAGCGGCTACGGAGCAAGAAGTACTGCGATACTGGGAAGGCCTCGGTTACTACCGTCGCGCTCGGCAGCTGCACCTAGCGGCAAAAACCATCATGACAAACCATGGGGGTTGTTTTCCAACAACGTTCCCAGAAGTACTCGCGCTGCCAGGCATTGGCCGCTACACTGCTGGCGCCATTCTTTCAATTTCACTGGGGCTACGTCACCCCATTGTCGAAGCCAATACAATTCGACTCTTTGCCCGACTACTGCATGTGTCGACCGAGGTTACGGCGACACGAACGCAAAAACAATTCTGGGAGTTTGCTAATTGGATTCTACCGCACAAGCATCTCAGTGATTTCAATCAAGCTCTGATGGAAGTTGGCAGTCTGATTTGCACGCCCAAATCTCCCGCTTGTGACGAGTGCCCATTACGTACTCTCTGCCCCACCTTCGTGTCGCAAGCATTTGACAAAATACCAAAACCAAAACAGAAAATAAAATCTAAACAGGTTCAAGAGGTTGCCGTCGTCGTGCAACATCGCGACGGACATCGTGTCTTGTTGCGGCAATGCCAAGCAGACCAACGTTGGGCGGGACTATGGGATTTCCCGCGGTTTGCATGTGACATCAAATGTAGTCAAGAGTTAACTACATTGGAACAACAACAAATCACCCAAGAGACACACGACTTAGCATACGTTCAAATCGACGACCTTATTCCGTTGATGAGTATCAAACATGGTGTCACAAAATACCGGATTACGCTGAATTGCTTCTCCGCAAAACTAATACGAGATCAAACCGCTAAGAATCCAACTCTGCAATGGGTCTCACTCGCTGAACTTGATAACTACCCACTTAGTACTACCGGCAGAAAAATTTGCAAAGTGCTCGATCGTGAACATGTGTAAACCAAGTTGGCGGCTTTTCACGAGCGATCGCGGTTTTGATGCGGACCGCTTGCCTCAAAACATCAATAAGTTCTATAATTCGTCCAAACCAAAACTGCGCTCTTACAGAAACAAAAGATTTGTCATGCGATATCTATGCCTGCTTGTCACCATTCTGCTTAGTGGCGTGGCCACTGCCATCGAGCCACCCGAAACTCCTCTTACACCTGCCCAAATCGAACAAGTCATTAAGCTGCGCCAGCAATTGGGGCTTAAACTACAAGGTTCTTTCCTAGATAAAGCAGATGGCACATCTGAAGCAGAATTTCGTCAAGCGCTACAGCAACTCGAATCAACCCGTCCCAGCCAAGCCAGAAGAACTGGCAATACTCTAAAGAACCTACCCAACGTGGCGAAGGCTACTTTCCAAACGCCTCTGTCGCCCATTTTTTTGGGATCCGACCCGTTAGTACATGCATTGCGTCACACTAGCCTTTTACTGGATCAGCGGTCCAACCAGCTTGAAATAATGAAAAATACCGCAGATGCCCGCGAGTTACGTCGTTTAGCAAAACGCCTACGAAAACATGTCCGTCTGATTGAAACATCACCTCTTCAAAATCACATAAACAGACCATAGCCAGGTCATAAACCGTCTCATTAACCTAGTATCCCTTCGTATAGACGCTTATCGATACTTGTTTAAGCGACGGTGGGTCACATCGACAAGGCGATTTAGCAGTGATTTTTCGGTATTTTAGCCGTGTAAACTAACAGGGAAGACTGCAAAAAGCACAACGCAATCAATTGACAACCGACGGTACCGTAAATCATTATATATTGTGACAGTCGTCGCATTTTACTTATCTATACGGAACGATAAAAGCCGATTTAAACATCAGACTCGGGAGGGAACGGAGTTTGATGTGTATCTCTATATAGTTGCACTAAGTACATTGAAAACACAGTACATCTGTTTTTAAACTATATTGATAAAATACGATATTAACTTTCAGCTACTTCCTACTATTACGATTGAAGTAAGCGGTTGAAACCAGACACCACTAGAACAGATTAGATTACCCATTGCAGCTAGCAGCGTTTAGGCGGCCGGCAGACACTTTAGGAATCCTCGGATCACACATGGCATCACACACAAGCGAATTTGTAGAAATCCTACTCCGGCGAAGTCTAGTCAGTTCTGACCAAGTTACCGAAGCAAATCAATATTCTCGGAGCAACGATGTAACATTAGGTGAGGCACTAATATCACTTAATTATGCAACGTCCTCTGACGTCTGCCGAGCGATGGCAGAATACCACAATTTGGACTTCGTCAATCTTGACGAAATAAAGATCCCGGAAGATATCATCGAACTCGTGCCAGAAACGATCGCGCGAGAAAATGCTACGTTACCACTCTCACTCGAAGGCGACGCCCTCAAAGTGTTGCTCACCGATCCGCTCGATGTTGAGACCATCGAAAAGCTTCGTTTTATTTTGAATCGCCAAATTCAAATAGCACTCGCCCCCCGCGAAAATATCCTTGAAGCCATCAACCGTTATTATGGTCAAATCGATGGTGAGTCCGCTGACTCAATGTTGCAAGAGTTTACCGACACCGCCATCGACTTTACTGAAACAGAAGACAGTTCAGATGCGGTCGGAGATGATGACGATAGTACCGGTCCGATTGTACGATTAGTACATCTCATGATTTCCGAAGCGGTTCAACTGCGAGCATCGGACATTCACATTGAACCCTTTGAAGATCGCATCCGCATCCGTTACCGAATTGATGGACGGTTAATCGAGCGCGACAGTCCCCCTCGCCGTCTGCTCGGAGCTATTCTCTCACGTATTAAAATTCTCGGAAAAATGGATATTGCCGAACGCCGTCGACCTCAGGATGGGCGGATCAAAATCACCGCCGGTGGCAAAACGTTAGATCTCCGAGTGAGCGTCTTGCCTACGAATCATGGTCAAAGCGTTGTCATGCGGTTACTCGACCCCGATAACATTAAGATCGGTGTACGACAATTAGGACTCGGTGAAAAAGACTTCCGCACGTTTACCGAACTGATCAAACGTCCTAATGGAATTGTTCTCGTAACCGGGCCAACGGGTTCGGGGAAAACAACGACTCTGTATGCTGCACTCAATGCAATGAACCGCCCAGACCGTAAGATCATCACGGCCGAAGAGCCCGTTGAATATTACTTGCCGGGTATTAACCAAACCGAAGTGCGACACGACATCGGCTTAGACTTTGCCCGCATCATTAAATCCATGTTACGGCAAGCTCCAAATATTATCCTCGTGGGTGAAATGCGCGACCACGAAACTGCCTCGATGGGTATCCAAGCTTCACTTACCGGTCACTTGGTCTTCAGCACGCTACATACAAACGACGCACCGAGTGCCATTAGCCGGCTGACCGATATTGGCGTTCCAGGCTACCTCGTTGCCTCGAGTGTGATCGCTGTTTTAGCTCAGCGGTTAGTCCGCGTCATCTGCGACCGTTGCAATCAACCCCTTAAATATCCACCCGAGGTCATGCAACAAGCCGGCATCACCGACGAAATGCTCGCAGGCGCAACGCTCATGAAAGGCGAAGGTTGCAACCACTGTAATCGCAGTGGTTATCGTGGCCGTATCGCCGTATACGAAATCATGCGATTAACCCCATCTATCCGTGAACTCATCTTCCAAAACGCTTCGACTGCGAAAATTCGTGCTCTCGCGATTGAACAAGGCATGACAACGTTATATCAAGATGGACTACTGAAAGTTCTCGAGGGGATCACAACACTAGAAGAAGTTTACCGTATCACCAAACGTACCGAACAAGACGAATAAACAACATCTCATATTCTTAGCAAACCTCTCATTTATAAAGAAAACCGATCATGGCAACCGTCCTTATCGACAAGCTGTTAAGTGCCTGCGTAAAACAAGGTGCGAGTGATATTCACATTACCGTTGGGCAACCACCTGTGTTCCGCTTGCACGGCCGGCTGCGCAAACTCGAGACCAAGGTTCTCGATGCCGATGATACGGTGTCGTTGATGAAGAGTATCACACCAGACCGCTGTCAGCGAGAGCTGCAAGAACAGGGCTCTGCCGACTTCGGTTTTGCTTTTGGCGACGCCGCACGATTTCGTGTTTCCGTATTTAAGCAACGCGGTAACATTGCTATGGTCCTACGGCAAATACCTAACGACAAATTAACTCCCGAGCAACTCGGACTCAGTGATGCCATTATTCAATGCGTAAACCGCCCGCGTGGCCTCTTCCTAGTAACTGGGCCAACTGGGTCAGGTAAAAGTACCACGCTAGCAAGTTTGATCAACTATCTCAATGAGACCGTTGACCATCACATTATCACTATTGAAGACCCGATCGAGTTCTATCACGACCATATTAAGTCAACCGTTAATCAGCGGGAAATCGGAGTCGACACTCCTTCGTTTTCTGATGCCATTCGTCGTGCCTTGCGGCAAGACCCCGATGTCATTCTCGTCGGTGAAATGCGCGACTTGGAAACTATTGAAGCAGCGATTACTGCCGCCGAAACGGGACACATCGTCTTCGCTACACTGCATACAAATAGTGCTCAAGGTACTATCAACCGAATCATTGATGCTTTCCCCGGTAACCTGCAAGATCAAATTCGTACACAATTGTCAACATCCATCATCGGTGTGCTCGCGCAAACGCTGCTGCCGAAGATAAGCGGCGGTCGAATCGCCGCGTATGAAACTTTGCTCGTAACCCCCGCCATCGCCAACTTGATACGAGAAAACAAAACATTCCGCATCAACTCTGCCATTCAAACGGGAGCAAAATACGGGATGCAATTAATGGACGACGCTCTATTTGAGCTTTGGAAAAGCCAAACAGTCAAAGTCAATGACTTACTGCAAAAAGCACACCGACCCGATGAACTCGCAAAACGCATCGTTGCAGCTCAACACATACAAAGTGAAACAACCGAAGGTGTGCAATAGCAGCGATCTCGTACAACAGAATTAACTCAACGCACTAAACCAAAACCGCTAATCACTAACAGAAAACGATAACACGATGGCACGACAACTTGGACAAATCCTGGTCGACATGGGCTTTATTGATGACGGCCAATTGGAAATGCTTGTCGAAGAACACGGACAACAACCTAGCGTTCAAATCGGTAAAGTCGCTGAAGATATGGGGTTAGTGATTGACACCCAACTTGTCCAAGCTTTGGCTGAACAATTTGATTTGCAAATCGTTGACCTTGGTGAAATCTCAATCGCTGAAGAAATATTGGATGAAATCAGTGAAACCATGGCGCAAATGTATCGCGCTGTACCCGTGCAACTCAATGGAAATCTACTAACGGTTGCCGTCTCGCACCCCGAAAACATTACGGTCGCCGACGAGTTGCGGACATTTCTGGGTCGAGATATTCAATTAGTCGTTTGTACCGAACTCGAAATCGATAATATGCTCGAGGAGTTCTATGACTCAAAGCGAGAAACTATCGAAAGAATTGTTGCTGACCTAGAAGAAGATAATGAACTGAAGCAGCAAATCGAAGCACTAACGACAGGGCCAATTGACCTAACCGGCGCTGAAGCTTTGGCCGATAGTGTACCGGTGCGAAAATTGCTCAACATGGTTCTGCTGCTGGCAATTAAAGATCACGCATCCGATGTTCACTTCGAACCATTTGAAGATGAATTCCGCATTCGAATTAAAGCCGACGGCGTATTATACGAAATGGTGCCACCACCGCGTCACCTGGCATTCGCGATCACGACCCGCATCAAGGTGATGGCCAATCTGGACATCGCTGAACGGCGGTTACCTCAAGATGGACGCATCGAACTCGTTGTCGGTGGTCACCCAGTCGACCTCCGTGTTAGTGTTCTGCCAACGATGTTTGGCGAATCAGTTGTATTGCGAATATTGGACCGCAGTGTGGTCTCGCTAGAACTTGAAAATGTTGGCATGGATGACGAAATGATGGCTGGCTTTAGAAAAGTCATCGGAAAGCCCAATGGGATCGTGCTAGTAACGGGACCCACTGGATCCGGTAAAACAACGACACTCTATTCTGCCATCTCCGAACTCAACGTAATCGAAGACAAAATCATTACGACCGAAGACCCGGTTGAATATGACATTGACGGTATCATTCAAGTTCCCATTAACACCGATGTCGGCGTGACGTTTGCCTCGTGTTTGCGGGCCATTTTGCGACAAGACCCTGACAAAATTCTCGTCGGTGAAATCCGAGATCTGGAAACAGGTGAAATCGCCGTGCAGGCGTCGCTCACCGGCCACCTCGTCTTTAGTACACTGCATACAAATGATGCCCCCGGTACGATCACTCGTATGAAAGACATGGGCATTCCTACGTTTATGATCACGGCAACGGTCGAAGCAATTCTAGCCCAACGGCTCGTGCGGCGGATTTGTAATCACTGCCGTGAAGAAGTCGAACAATCCGAAGAAATGATCGCTCAACTAGACCTTACCGGCGAAGACCTCGGCGACCGCAAATTTTTTCGCGGCAGCGGCTGTGATCATTGCAATAACACCGGGTATCGTGGCCGAGTTGGTTTGTTCGAACTGATGATCATGAATGATGCGTTACGCGAAATGATTATGTCCGAAGCCTCGACCGATGAACTCCGAACGCGTGCCGAAGAATTTGGTATGGTAACACTCCGCGAAGCCGGAATGCACACGATGTGGGAAGGCATTACCACTGCCGAAGAAGTAGTCCGAGAAACGATTGTCGACGTATAAACCAACTTACCACTGTTCTTTTTACTGTCCCTAGCCACCTCCTAATGCATAAAATATAAAAAATGACTTCAACTCGATTTCGAGTCACAAAATGCCCGTTGAAGTGCATTTTAAATTAACAAGAGTAACAATATGCCAACGTATCAATTTGAAGCACTCGATCCTACCGGCCAGGTCATCAAAGACGTTGTCGATGCGCCTACAGAAGACGATGCGCATACAACAATCCGTCAAATGGGCTACTTTGTTACGAAACTCGCGGTAAAACGAGCTGCCGCTGATGCTATAACCGGCACACGAAAACGAAAAAAATCATTCGCTATGGGCGGCGGCGGGATGAAACATCTCACCACCTTTACACGCCAATTGTCCATTCTGCAAGACGCCGGACTACCGATTCTACGCAGTTTACAAATACTCGAAGAACAACAAAATGGTGGAAAGCTCAAAAACGCCATTATCGATACCTGCGATTACATTGAAGCCGGCGATACTCTTTCGGAAGCGATGGCTAAATGTCCACGCATGTTCGATCGGCTTTATATTAATATGATCAAAGCCGGCGAGGCGGGTGGTGCTCTGGAAATTATCCTGCAGCGGCTAGCCGAATTTAAAGAACGCGCTATGTCGCTCCGCCGCAAAGTCATCGGTGCCATGATCTATCCGGTCATCGTGATCGTCGTGGCCATCGGTATTTTGACGTTCATTATGATTGCGATTGTGCCAACATTTGAAACCATGTTTGCTGATTTCGATTTGCCACTGCCGGCAGCAACCAAACTGCTGATAGCTATCTCACACGCCGTTTTTAAACTCTGGTTTCTGTTTTTCTTAATCCCGATAGGTCTCGTGATTTTTATCGTCTTGCTGCGCCAATTTACATACGGACGAACCGGTTGGGACTTGTTCATGTTACAGATTCCCGTCATTGGATCACTTGTCGAGAAAAACTGTATGGCTCGTACCACTCGAACACTGGCAACACTCATTGCATCAGGTGTGCCGATCCTCGAAGCGCTAACAATCTGTCGTGACACAGCCGGCAACGGTATGTTTGAACAACTCTACTCCAGAGTCGCTGCTGGGATTCGTGAAGGTGAACCGCTGGCAGTACCACTCGGTGAAAATGCCTGTGCAACCTTTCACCCGATGGCGCTCTTTTTCTGGCTGTTCTTCGGCGCACTAACAGGATTAATCGTCATGATTATCCCTGGGGACGGCATGCCGACACTCGGGATGATGTTTTCCTCAATTGGATGTGTTATGGGGGCGTTGGTTTATTTGCTCAAAATGAAACGCCGCTTTGTTGACTCGCTCGTGGTCAACATGGTCGACGTTGGTGAAGAAACCGGTGAACTCGATACTATGCTGTTCAAAGTTGCTGACCAATACGACGAAGAAGTTCGCACGACGACCGATGGACTGATGGCCCTCATTGAACCAATGATGATCTTGTTTCTCGGTGGCGCCGTTGGGTTTATCGTCATTTCGTTGTTTATTCCGCTAATTTCCTTGATGGAAAAACTGTCCACTTGATGGAAAAACTGTCCGGTTCCTAAACCACAAAAACAACCAACACAATGCTTGGTTTAAGCCGATTATGGGGCAAACACCAATAAACCGAAGAAATTCAACAGACGTACGTTAATAATTGAAGCAGTCTGCGAATGCCGTAAAACGCATGGAAACACTCGCTTAACGGAAAACTTTATTTCATGAAAACTAATACTCTCCACAATCTACGCCCTCGTGTTCGCAACCGTATCGGGATGACGCTCATAGAAATCCTAGTCGTTATTTCCATCATTGCCATTCTCGCTGGAATGTTGATTCCCGTTATTGGTGCCGTGCGGCGACGAGGCCAAGTCACCGCTACGGTTCTGGAAATTCAAAATCTGAAAGCGGCAATTGAGCAATACAAACAGAAGTTTGGAGATTACCCGCCCGATGGTAGCAACGCAGTCGTTTTCCAACGACACATCCGCATCGCTTTCCCGCGTATTGCACCACAAGAAATCGCAAATCTTAATTCGTTGATCTTAGATTCTCATATTCCTGCGGTTACAAAATTAGACGCTGCCGAAGCCCTAGTATTCTTTCTCGGTGGATTTAGTGACGATCCTCGCTTTCCGTTTACAGGCAAGGGTGGCCCACTAACAGGTAACCGAAGTCTTGGTTTATTCGACTTTGATCCTGCCCGCCTTTCTATCGATTCCACAACCATTAACATCGGCACGGCGAGTAATCCCATTCTCGTATCGCAGTCGACAGATGAAACGGGACTACACAATCAAGTCGCTGCAGCGCGGGACATTTTTCCAGTGTACTTTCCAAAAAACTCCGACGCGCCATTTGTCTATTTCGATTCGCGAACATACATGCCACGTTCCATCTACACCTACAACGGTAATGCAGTACCTCCTGCTCAATATCCACCAGCGGATTGGTGCGCTGGAAACCCGCATAGCCACCCAGTCACATTCATCACCGGAATAGCTAGACCCTACCGCGGCGATGAAGTCAGACAAGCAACTGCCGCTGATGCCTATACCTACAAATGGGCCAATCCCGATACGTTCCAAATCATCTCTGCCGGACTTGATAATGACTTCGGCAACAACTTGAATCCACCGCAATACAAGCAATATCCTAGTGGCGTTTATTACAGCGATGGGGATAACTCCAATATCACCAGCTTCAGTCGCGGCACACTGGAAGATGATATTCAATAATCGCTCAACCGTTATCGACTACGATACAAGTTCCAGGGGCACTGGAAACTAGCTAATAAGACGTCAAGAAGTTCATGCCAAACTATTCACCTAATTCCAACCAAGATCAAGCACTAGGAACCAGCGCCTTGCGCCAGGTTGTTGGGTTTACACTCACTGAGTTATTGGTCGTGATGGCGATCATCTCGCTATTGTCCGCTGCTATACTCGTCGCTCTCACGGAACTCCAAGCCACTACCAAAGTACGACGGTGCCAACAACAAATCAAGAAAATTGATCAGCTGATCATGCGGCGTTGGGACGAACTGCTACATAAGCCATTGGCGATACAATTCAATTCGCTTGGCCCAACTCCGTCACCACTCAATATTAACGCCCGCAAACTACAAATATTGATCGCTCGGCGTGAACTACTGCGACTCGAAATGCCCGATCGCATTACCGATATTGCCGACAACCCCGTCGTCTTTCCCGGCGGCTTTCAAATGCAACTGCCCGCAACCACAGCCACGTTTCGCAGAAAAGCAGCATATAATGCGGCGATCGGAAACACGTGGAATGAACAGAATCAAGGTGCCGAATGCTTGTATTTGATTCTGTCGGTTATGCAAGATCGTGATTCCAGTGCCTTGGATTTCTTTTTCCCTGGCGAAATTGGCGACACCGATGATGATGGAATGCTCGAGATTTTAGATGGCTTTAACCAACCGATCGGCTTCCTGCGTTGGGCTCCAGGTATCTCGGCTCGCACGGGGATCGATTTGCGGTGGGGAGTTGCCAATACGGACGACGACAACGATGGAACAGATGATAATGGTAGTGAAGCAACATTCCTAGGATCTGATGATTATCGATCGTTTTCTGATATCCAAAAAGTAAACGCGGCCGATTCACCTGATGCGACAGATATGGGCGCGGCGGATTATCGTCTATTTGACACAAATCCCAGTAACGATCCTTTTAATCTTTTCCCCCTAATCATGTCGGCCGGTCGTGATGGATCATTTGGCACATATGGGTTCGGGGCGAATCCGGGAGTAGCGGGGTTCCGCTACAAATCAACTGTCGATGCGACTGGCACGGCACCTCAAGCACTACAAACTGCCACCGGTTCTGCCTCAGCGTTTCCGTACGATCCCTACGTCGAACATGCTGATTCCAATGCTGAAGGATTCTTCTACACCTTTGGCGCGTTCGTTCATGATGGAATGACCGATAACATCTCTAATCAACAAATAGAGGTGAACCCATAATGCTGCTGCACCTTAAAAAACACCGCATCAACCGCCAATTGCGCCAGCAATCGACGCGTGCTATGACCATGATCGAATTACTCGTGGTCATCACGGTCATCATGGTTCTGACAGCAGTCATGATTCCCACGATTCGATATCAAAACCGCAATCGAGCATTACGTGAAGCAGAGCGACAACTTAATGCTTACATTGGCAGTGCCCAAGCACGTGCTCAACAACTGGGTCGCCCAGTCGGTATTTGGATTGAGCGGTTTCGCAATGAAGCCCTTCCTCCTATCGCAGGCGCCGCTCCAGCATTAAATCCAGCGTTACCCGCCGATGCAAACTATGCCGTTACGGTTTATATCGCTGAAGTTCCATTGCCCTATGCTGGTGATGTTCGAGATGCACGCGTGCAACTCACAACCAGCGCAAGTGCCTGGCAACTCGATTTTCCATGGACTTCTGTGTTACGCAATCCGCTCAATCCGCTCATTCGCCCCGGCGACCACTTTCAAATTCAACTCGACCACCGAGGTCCGTTTTTTGAAGCCCAGCGAACCTCAGCCACAAGTAACGCAGTTTATGTACTCACGGAAAACCCAGTCGGTGACGGCACGCGAATTCCCATCGCGGCGACCACTCCCGCCGGAGTTCCATTTCAGATACATCGCCGGCCCACCAAGGCCTTCGTACCGCCACTTAATCTACCCGTCGGCTCCGTCATTGACTTAAGTGTTTCAGGAACAACCGCTGGGGGTAATGAATTTTTGACAAACGTCGCCAACGGAAACCGACCAGTGATTGTTATGTTTCAGCCAAGTGGCGGAATTGAAAGCGTTATTTTTAACGGCAAGATTGATCGTCCCCTCGGCTGGGTCCATCTGCTCGTAGGCCGTCAAAACCAAGTATTTCCCAATGCTCAGTTTATCCAAGCAGATACCGAAATCGGAAATGTTATGGATATGGGCAACCGTTGGGTGTCCATCGATCACCGCACCGGATCTATTGTCAGTGAAAACGTAGATAGCATCGCTCGATTCATCGCCAGTTCATCCAATCCTAGTACTCTTACCGTATTCGATAAAATTGCAGCGGCTCGACAACTCGTTCGCAGTGGTACGGGAAGTGAAGGTAACTAATCATGAACTACCGTAAACAACATTTAGCGGGCGTCACCATCGTCGAAGTGCTTTTTTCCGTGGGCATTATCGTTACCGGTTTACTTGGAGTGGCAGGGCTGATTATGGTCGCTGGCGCTCAAATGACTCAGGGACTGGAAGCCGATGCCATGAGCAATGCCGGGCTCAATGCTATCGCTGAATTCGATACTCGTAAAATGCGACGTCCCGATAGCCTGCTGTGGTATAACCCGAGCACTAATTCCTTTACATCCGTATTGTCAAGTGATTTATATGGTCCAGGCGCCGATAACCGGTGGGGCGAAGCCATGATCGATGATGATAATAACGGACCACCAGATGACATCAATGAAGCCGGATACGGTGACGACGAACCGAGTCCGTCATTTTGCATCGATCCGTTTTTCATAGCTCAACAGGTCGTCGATGGTAATACGAATTTTTATGAATCCAATTTATTCCCTGGAATTCAAGTACCTGCTGCCAATCCAAATCAAATCGTGCAAATGCGACGAGTGACGCTAAAAAATCTCGCCTTTCCCACACAAAATTTGCCCCTGTCGCTGCTGCAAAGCCGTGAAATATTTACGATCAAAGATGATTTGGTATTTAATATCCCAACCGCGGCTACCGAACTTCCTCAACAATCTTGGATTACTGATCAAGCCACGGCCAATGCTTCCTCACCTCGACAGACCAACGGTATCGATGATGATCATGACGGGGTTGTGGATGAGTTTGACGAAGCAAATGTCAAGCGTCTCAACGCAGCAGAAACCAGCTGGATGGCAACTTTGACTCCCAACCGTAATCGCATGAATGTGGCTGGCTGGCGGCTAGAACCGACCGACCAATATCTGCTCTCCATCGTTATCTTTAATAATCGCTTTATCAACTATACCGATGCCAATGCGGCCCCCGAAAAAGAACGCCTGTTAAACATCACGTTCCTCAATCGAGGATTTGGCGGCGGCGAGGTGCGCTTTTCTCACACCAACCCAGCGGCACTTAAACTGAAACATGGTGATTGGGTAATGCTATCGGCAAACTCAGAAATCGGTTCCTGTTTTCGCTGGTACCGCATCTCCTATATCGAAGATGAAACTCGAACCCTCATCGATGTGAGTGGCACAATTACGGGACATTACCGCGATGCGACCCTCAAAGGACCTGATTGGAATCGACCCGAATGGCATGCTGTTGGCGGGAACCCTGCAGCATACACAACTCATGTCACTTTCATTCCGGGCGTAGTCGGAGTGTTTGAAAAAACAATACGTATAGAATCAACTTCGCTTTATTAACTTATCAGCAGTTACCATTTTCGCAGGGGCGCGAAATCGGTGCCGTAGCAGCAAAACAACACACGCCGCACGGCACGCATTGAGGAAATACTATGACGAGGATTAACAACAGAAGCATTAGGCGACGACAGCAGCGTGGAGTCATCCTGCTGGCCATCATCAGTTTGCTGACAATGTTCATGCTCATTGGCATCACGTATGTAGTCGTCTCAGGCCACTTTAAACGTGCCGCGATTACCAATTCCCAAGCACGACAACTTGGCGTTCCGCCGCAAAAACATCTCGACAACGCCCTCTATCAACTGCTGCGAGATACTGACCATGCTGGCTCGGTAGCTCGAACACACAGTCTGCTGCAAGATAAATATGGACACTTTTCGATGCGGGCTCGTATCGTTCAAGTTACCCTTGATACAACAACTGCGCCACCATCTTATCCAGCCGATAAACAGATCCTTGAAATGCAAGTCTACCTGCGAGATTTGCCACTGCCGCTCACTGGTGGCGTAAACCCACCTAATACAACTTCGCTGCCGTTGATAAATTTGGGAGCTTTAAACGGCAGGATTATAACGTTCCTTGACGGAGTTGCAAAAAACATCAGTGGCCGTATTCTGAAATCATCACCACTGCCTAATAACTTTGAAGCGAACTACACGTTACGAATACTATTTCCAAAATCTATTTCCAATACAATCGCCCCCGCAAGCTTTCAAAACAAAATACTGCTTATCAATGGTCGGGACTTCAGTGGGACGGGTTTCGGTCTCGTTTCCAACACAACTTCCACTCGATATGGCCAACTTTCCACCGCGGCCTTGTTGCCGAACCGGTCTGCTGATACACCGGCTCAACTTTCGAGCTTTCGCCAAGGCGGAGCCAATGAAGGGTATGACGTACCTGACTACCAAAACATGGCACTCGCGGCTCAACTAAGTAATCCCACCACGCGACAATTGCAATATGTCATTCCATCGTTCCATCGTCCTGCGTTGATCAACTATTGGATCAACAACCGCTCGGTGACGACTTATCCGTCGACGACTTGGAAACAAAAGCTGCGACATATACTCTTAAGACCAATGCCCTGGGATCACCCAAATTTTACGGGTGGAAATAGTCGGATGTCGCTACCAGCAATCCTTGTCGATAGATTTCCCGGTGATGCCGGCGTCGACGACGATGGCAACGGCATTACGGACTACACGGACGCCAATGGCGATGGCATCATGCAAGTCACTGAAATGGATTTCGAAGAGCTGTTTTTTCCTGGGAGCCTTGACAACTTTGCTGCCTTGATTCCCGCCATGGGGAACTTTCCCTGGGACATCGACAATGACGGTGATGGTCGCCCAGACAGTGTCTGGGTTGATATGGGATTCCCCGTTCAAACTGATTCGAGTGGACGTCAATACAAACCACTGTTCGCCATATTGTGTGCTGACATGGATGGGCGACTCAACCTAAACGCCCATGGTAATCAGATGCATTACCTAGCTAATATGACCAATTCCGCCGTTCCGCTCGCTGGAGGCGTAACTTCAACAGGGTTTCCTCGAGGGTCTGGTTTTGGCCCAGCCGAAATTAACCTTGCTGGGTTATTTACTTCGCCAACCGAGTATTACCAGTTATTAATGGGCGTAACCGGTCAAACTCCCGGACGCTATAAATGGGAACAGTCACCTGGTGGCACGGGGATTGACTACTTTTCTTATTTTATCTTTGGTCATCATCCCAACAATTTCGTTGACTGGCGCGGATCTTCATTCCAGTCCATGCCGGACATCCATGGTGAACTCGCTCATGGTATTAACCGCAGTGGGAACGTTGTCTATGAAGTTTCACAAACCCCGGCAAATGGGCCCTTGTCTCAAGCACCCACTCTGGCGGGTCGCCGAGACACCAGAGTAGATACTCCCTATGAGCTCAATATGGTCAACCCCCAAGCCTCAGACCAACTCTTCACTGCCCATGAACTTGAAGCATTGTTGCGGTCACAAGATCCGGATAACCCAAAAGCAATGTCACCTGGCCCCGATGGGCGCTGGGGCCGAGCGGGAGTTGATGACGACAATAACGGCTTAATTGATGATGTGACCGAAGCGGGATACGTCGGCACAGACGACGTCCGTCGTCGGGATGGCGCTTCACGAATCTATAAGGTAACTAACTCCTTTAACGGTAATTCGGTGGTCGCTGCAGCTAACCGCCGCAGTGTAACATCCGCAAGTTTCGACCCGCCTGTCCCAGCCGTTCAAATTCCCAATCGCCTCCGCTCTGGCCGTACCGGCTACGTATATGGTAACCATGCCTCGCAACTACTACGCGCCCGCATGTTACAAGATTCCGATGTCCAAACGATGCTGTCGGCTATTTTACGCCCCGAGTTACAAGAAATTGCCTTGAACAATCTGATGTCATGGACTAAAGGTGCTGACGGTCGTTGGGGCACCGCTGGCAACGATGATGATGGCAATGGTACTCCCGATGACATTTTCGACGCCGGATACGGCGACGACACTCGCTCCCCCTTAATTGCGATTAGTATTTTCGATGGTCTCAAAATGAATGTCAATCGCCCCTTTGGTAACGGATTGGATGACAACGGTGACGGAGTTATCGATAACTTTATCGAAGCAGCATCCCCCGAACGACTATGGTCCTCGGTATTTGGTAATGCCAATCCAGTCTGGTTTGACCATGACAATGACGGTATTGCTAATGTCGCCGATCCAAATGCATTCTTAGCTCGCTATCATTATGCTCGTCAACTCTACGTGCTGATGTTGTTAATGAACGAGCGTGGGCAAATCGATTTCGATCGCAGCGGAAATGGTAACGATGATTACAGTGGCGATGGTTTCGGCGATGAAAAAGAATTTAATCTAGCTCAATGGACTGCCAATGTCGTCGACTTCCGTGACGCTGATTCCATCATGACTCCCTTTGAATTTGACCTCAATCCATTCAATGGCTGGGACGTCGATGGCATTATTGGCACTGCCGATGATGCTCATGTTGAACGAGCATTGGTCTGGGGCAGTGAACGACCAGAACTGTTGATTACCGAATCACTCGTGTATCACGATCGACGCAGCGAAGACCTCGAAACCGAGCAACCAAACGCTGGGGAGCAAGCAGCCAAGTTTGGCAACAACGGAGAAACTGATTTTGACCAGCGGTTGCTACCTCGGGGTGGTGCTTTCTTTGAACTCTACAATCCTTGGCACAGTCCTGGAATCAATCCCGCCGGCGTTGTGGGTACAGGTGGTTGGCACCCAGCAGAATTCTATCGAAACGCCAACGGTGTGCGCTTGAATCAAAGCTCACTCAACGGCGATCCAATTACTCTGCAAAGCTCACCCGTGTGGCGAATGATTGTTGTTCGAGGTACTGATCGCCACGCGGACCCTGACCACTGGGACCCGAACCGACGCCCCGATCCCAATCATGTGGAACGTGCGATTTATTTTACCAATGACCCCATGGAAATTCCGACAGGTATCTTAGCCGGAAACGGTCACGAACAATACTATTCAAATAATTTCGTAGCGCCGCTTCTTCCAGGACGCTATGCCGTGATTGGTAGCAGTGGCGATAATGTAATCAACGGCAATACCTACCAGTCCTTTATCGGACGTAGTTCCAATGCAACTACTGGCGGAGGTATTGGAGCACTCGATTATGCCAACACTCGTCGATTTGAACTTACGCCAGATGGTGACCCCACCGTAGTCGACCAAGTTCGCCTGCGAAATAACAATAACCCAGCTGGATATGGCGACGCAGTGGACGCTGGCACCGATGCCAATGCTCCAGCAATTGCAATCGTTATCGATTCCCATATAGAAGGGATCGGAGGTATGCCCCACTCGCTCAGTTTAACTGAGCCTATCGGCGGGTATCCTGAAAGTCAGGGCATGGGTGCTCCCGCAGGGCCCGACGGCGAACCGGAATTACTTGCTAAAGCCGATACGCCACTCGACAACCAATACCTCAACGACCCCGCACATGCTGGCGATGGCGATGCAGCACTGCAACGTACAGCTGCAATCACCAATGGAACTTTCCTTGACTACGCCGTCGTTCATCTACAACGACTAGCAAATCCACTGCATCCCTACAATGCAACAACCAACCCCTATCGCACAATCGATTCAACCTCGATTGATGTCACCGCTTTTAATGGTGTTGAAAACGACAACATTGTCGGCCTTGGCGGAGTCATTTCTGGCAACTATCGCTTCAACACACATCAACGCGGTGACGATGATGTCGCCGGTGGTGGTGGTATCATGCCACCCGGCCCTGCTGCCCAAACTCGCAATTTATGGCAACATGAACCTATCAGTGCAGCGGTCGGTGGCGGATTGGTCAATGACACTAATCCAGTCGCTAATCATGTCTTTGCCAATACACTGCGAACAACTCTAGGATTCCTGAATACTCCCTATGGCGCTCCATTACCCAATGGAGAAGTCAATGATACGACTGGCTATCCTTTCCCTTGGTTGCAATGGAACAATCGCCCATTTGTCAGTCAATACGAAATTATGATGGTTCCTCGAAGCCGTTCCTCACGATTGCTACATGACTATGCACATTTCAATTCGGCAATCAACCCGTTCGACGTAATTCCCAACGGAGACCCTCAGGATGGGCAGTACCACCATTTGCTAAATTTCTTTGAGTCTGGTGATAACCAAACAAACTTCCACCGATTGTTTGACTATACAGAGGTCCCATCGCATTATGCGGG
>DTSG01000016.1 GCA_012965455.1 Planctomycetaceae bacterium
AACTAAACACATACAAGGTATCAACCATTATATCTTATACAGTGGCCCCAGTTTCGCCCTAAGTTGATCCACTAGATACTGATGATTGAGCGGCTCACCGGTAACTTCTTGGACCAATTCTGCAGCTGAGCAACTGCGACCTACTCGATGTATTTTTTCGCCGACCCAATCCTTAAGCGGCAGGTATTCACCGCGGCGGAACATCTCAGCGAGACCACCCAGTTCGTCATCGGCCTTGGCAAAGAACTGCGCCGCATAGAGATTACCCAGTGAATAAGTCGGAAAGTACCCGACGAGCCCCGCGCTCCAGTGGACATCCTGCATCACTCCGTCTGCATTATTAGGAGGCGTAATCCCCAAATATTGTTGGTACTTCGCATTCCAAGCGTCGGGTAGATCAGCGGCTTTTATTTCGCCATCAAGCATTTCTTGTTCTAATTCAAAGCGAATAATGATGTGCAAATTATACGTCAGCTCATCCGCCTCAACACGAATCAACGATGGTTCGACGCGGTTAATGGCGAAATAGAAATCATCAAAAGCAACTTCCCCCAGAGCTTCACTGAAAGTTTGCTGGGCAGCGCCATACCAATGTTCCCAAAATGGCCGTCCCCGCCCAACTTGATTCTCCCACATACGCGACTGCGACTCATGAATCCCTAGCGATAAATAACTACCTGGTCCCAAGCCGTAATAGTCTTTACGTAATCCTTGGTCATAAATTCCATGTCCCGCTTCGTGCAGAATTCCAAAAAATGCCATATTAAAGAAATTCTCGTCGTATCGCGTCGTAATGCGACAATCATCCGGTCCAGCTTCAGTACAAAAGGGATGATGCGTTACATCAAGACGCCCTCGGTCAAACTCAAACCCAATCGCTGTGGCTGCCCGTGTACCGAACTGCGTTTGACTATCGACGGGATATTTTCTCGTCAACAACGACGCATCTGGAACCTCAGAACTTCCTTGAATCGCATCGAGCAAGGGCACTAGGTCTTTCCTCAGTGCCTCGAGAGTCTCGCGCACGCGACTCGTTTTTTCATCCGGCTCAAAGTCATCCAACAGCGCGTCATAGCGGCAATCGTCAAATCCAATCGCATCAGCTTGCTCCCGTTTGAGCTTAAAAGTCGTTTCCAAGAACGGCAAGAATGTCGCAAAATCATCGTTCTTCCGCGCCTCAACCCAAGCATGCTGGCCATCATTTTCTGCGCGTGTTAACGCTTCTACCAAATCCGCCGGCAGTTTAACTTGTTTGTCATAAATACGTTTCGCTTCACGAATAACTGTTGCCGAGTCACTCCGCGGATCTGCGGTCAAATCTGAGTCGACGACGTCAGCCAGCCAATCTCCGACCCGCGGATCCGTTCGCTTTTGATGCAACAAATTGGACAGATAGGCTTGCTGGTCCGAACGATACCCCGCGCCACCGCTAGGTAACATACAGCGCGCATCCCAATCTAACAGTGCACCGATCGAGCCAAGCACTGCGATCTCGCGAAAATGCTCGCATAGTTGGTCATAAGTTTCACTCAAGGCAAATCTCCTTCGTCTAACTATCCGTTAAATATCAAGTCGTAACCGATCATAAAAATCGCCGCGTCTACTAAAGCATGACTAGCCCAAATCGCATAAAAATTATCGCTGCGATTGTATAGCCAAGCCCAAACACCGCCCCCGATCGCCACGCATAACGAAAAACCCAAAGCCAGCGGTGACGTGAGACCAAAAAACACGACCATCAAGATAACATGATGAGACATGAAGGCAATGCTCGACAAAACGATAGCTGGGGTTTTTCCAATTTGAGTTCGTAATCGTTTAAAAACAAACCACCGCCAATAATACTCTTCCATACCAGAGTGAATTAAACAGTAAAATACAGAAAACACACCGTAAGCCCAAACGCTACTTAATCCAAATCCTTGTACTTTGGCTTGGACTTTGCCACGCAATAAGTAGTAAGGAAGCGTATCTTTGAGCAATCCAAAATAGACGACCATTGCAGCGCCGATTATGAGTACACCGAAGCCTAAGCCAAACCCAATCGCTGGTTTTTTCCACTGGGGTAATGACAGCGATTCACGACACACTAAAAAAACAAACACTGCTGGAAACGCAAACTGTATCAACTTCAGATTACTAAACACCCAGTTCTGCAAACCCGTTTCCTCACCATTGAGTAGCACAAAATAGATCACTGTGAGTACGAACGGATACGTCATCGCAAACCACAACGCTGGCGAAATAGAATAGCCGCCTGCTGATTCAGAATTAGTATTCAATGATTGTCTTATTTTCGCTGCACTCACTTGATGCTCCACATCGCTTGCCGCAAAACCGCCTTCGTACTGCCAGCCATCTTCTCGTACCATACCGACAGTAGCTTACCGTCACTGAGTTCAACAGTCGAAGTGTAACCTAGATCAGATCCTGGCCCATCGTCGGAAATGGTCATCGGCGGCGACCATGTCCGGCCTTCGTCCGTACTGATACGAGCTTGATTCCCGTAAGGCTTACGTCGGTAACCATAACTCATCAACAAGCGACCATCTCGAAGTCGCAGTAGATGAGATGGCAGTCCCCACACACCAATACTATGGAGCATCGTCCAAGTCTGACCACCGTCGGTTGATTCCGTTTGTAGGGTCTCGCGGAAATTTGTGGAATTGTGATTGCGAACTTGCACGATTATCTTACCGCTGGGTGCCTCGACCGCATGCAGTTCATGGTAGTTGGCTGAATCGTCGCCGGGACGAGTTGGAATTGCTGCGAGTTTTTTCCACGTCTTGCCATCATCCTGGGAAACGACGGCGCCAACAAAACGATCCTCTTTCCAGAGCGACACTCCTGCGTAAAAAATCGTGCCATCCTGTAATGCAATCGGTCCGTGAGGGCTGTTCACAATACTGCTATAAGCCTCTGACCAAGTAATACCACCGTTGGTCGACCGCATCATCCAAGTACCGAGGGTCGCCTGTAGTTCCGCTGGAGTGATCCGCGCCGCAGCGGCTTCCCACAACGCTAATCGCTTGGCATCCCAGTTCCCAGCAGACCTCGCTTTTTCCAGTACCGATACATAGGCGTTTGAGGTAAACGTTGTCGCGAGCAACGTGCCGGCAGCTGTCTCGAGGATACCTGCATCACGGTCGTCAGTCGGAGTATCCATAATCGTTTGCGGCAGCAGCCAAGTTTTACCGTCATCGTTGCTACGAAATAATTGCACGCTGCCGAACGGGCAAACGTGTGATTCGCGAGTGCCGGATGCTACAAGTAATAGCTGACCATTCTTGCGCCGCATCAACGTTGGCCACCCAATATACGCCGTGCGACTCGGTTCAATCACCTTGGTCGATAGCACTTCCGCCTGTGGTTCCGCAGCAATAACGCTGCGTGAAGATAGCAGCATTAACCCAGCCGCTGCTGTTTTTATTGCATCACGTCGTTGCATTTTCTCGCCTCCCTTAGAATTAGCATGGGCGCTTAATCTGATGACGCTGAGTATAACATTCGTGACTAACTAAGGAAGATTGCGCAATCGTTTTAATTTGTGTCATTCGAGTTAAAGGCCATTACCGGACACCCCCTAATCAAGAATACAAATTGCGGTATAATCAAAAGCGATGTTTGTGTTCTGCATCACAAACCTAATCTACTACACCTTTTTTTGTTACTTCAAATAGGAACCTCCGCAGTACTATGTCCATCGATCTTACCCAATACGGCATCAACAACTCCACTATCTACCGTAACCTTTCGCCAGCCGTGCTCTACGAACATGCACTGGAATTTGATGGAGCGGACATTACGGCCAGCGGAGCCCTTGCCAGTATTTCTTTTGAAAAAACAGGTCGTAGCCCTAAAGACAAACGAATTGTTCGCAATCCGGAAAGTGAAAATGAAATCTGGTGGGGTCCTGTTAATATTCCGCTCGAAGCTGATTCGTTTGCTATTAACCGAAAAATGGCTGTCGAATTCCTCAGCGAAAGCGACCGGCTTTACATCGTTGATGGCTTTGCCGGTTGGGACCCTGAACATCAACTAAAAATACGAATCATTTGTGCGCGACCCTACCACGCACTCTTTATGCACAACATGCTGATCCGACCTACAGCCGAGCAACTTGCTGACTTTGGCGAACCTGACTACGTCATTCTCAACAGCGGCCAATGCAAAGCAGACACGGCTGTTGACGGAGTCGAATCAGACGCCAGCATCACACTCAACCTTGAATCCAAAGAACTTGTCATTCTCGGCAGCCAATACGCCGGTGAAATGAAAAAGGGTGTCTTCACGATCATGCACTACTTGATGCCTCGCCAGAACATCTTCTCCATGCATTGCAGTGCCAATGAAGGTGAAGATGGCACCGTAGCACTGTTCTTTGGTCTCTCAGGTACTGGAAAAACAACTCTCTCAGCCGACGCCAATCGGCCACTGATCGGCGACGATGAACATTGCTGGACGGAAAACGGAATTTTCAATATCGAAGGCGGCTGTTATGCCAAGACAATTGACTTGTCCGCAGAATCAGAACCGGAAATCTATCAAGCTATCCGTTTCGGGACCGTCCTTGAAAATGTCGTGTACGATCAGGACACCCGCGCTGTCGACTACACCGATGTGTCGATTACACAAAACACTCGTGCGTCGTATCCAATTGAATACATCGACAATGCGAAAATCCCCTGTGTTGGTTCGCACCCAAAAAATATCATCTTGCTAACCTGTGACGCCTTTGGAGTACTTCCACCTGTGTCCAAACTGACTCCCGCTCAAGCTAGTTACCACTTCATTAATGGCTACACTGCCAAAGTTGCTGGTACTGAAGTTGGTGTCACCGAACCTGAAGCCACGTTTTCAGCTTGTTTCGGTGCGGCGTTCCTCATGCTGCACCCCTCGGCTTATGGCAAACTACTCGCTGAAAAAATGCAACAGCACAACACCAACGCTTGGCTCGTCAATACTGGATGGTCCGGCGGAGCGTACGGTACGGGCGAACGCATGAGCCTTAAATATACTCGGGCCATAATCGACGCTATCCATGCCGGTCAACTTGACGACGTGGCAACAGTTAGCGAACCCGTGTTTGGCCTAGCCATTCCCGCAAACGTGCCTGGTTGTCCAAGTGAAATCCTTGTTCCCAGCTCGACTTGGAGTGATTCCGCTGCCTACGACCAAACGGCTGCTAAACTAGCTAAATTGTTCACCGATAACTTTGCACAATATCTGGATCAAGCTGAAGCAGATGTCGTCGCTGCTGGACCAACCGTTTCAGGAAGCGACAGTTAAAGTTGAGCTAAGGGCCTGTTACCCGCTTGAGAATAGTTTGTAGACTGCGCGACGCAGCTCCCCTCACGAGGCTACGATGAACACTGCCTTCGATCCGACACGTATTGAAGCGGATAGCTGCGTGGCTGAAGTCATCGTATTGGACGAATGCCATTCAACCAATACGACTGCGCTGCACAGGCTAGCAAATCAAACAGTCTGTCTACCGAGCGTCGTGGTCACTGAATGTCAAACTGCAGGTCGCGGCCGCGGCAACCATGCCTGGTTTTCGACCGGCGATTCACTTACATTTTCTGTGACCTATGACTTCTCACCGATGCAACAAAAAGATGTTCCCGTGGTCGCCCTTGCCACTGGAATCTCAATCGCGGAGGTACTCGAGACCATAGTCGGCGGCGTTAATTCAGATGCCATACAGCTGAAATGGCCTAACGATGTTTACCTCCGCGAAAGAAAGCTCGGGGGAATCCTGATTGAGTCCGCCGCAACGCAACCGACGCACCTCGTCATTGGAATCGGGCTCAACATCAATAACTCTCTCAAAACAGCGCCGGCGGATATCTCCACGACTGGGATTGCTATAACTGATGCGACCGCCACAACCCACAACCTCGAGGACCTGCTTGTCCTATTATTGAATCAGCTGGACAAGAATTTCTCGCTTCTTAAATCAAAACAACTAGATAT
>DTSG01000017.1 GCA_012965455.1 Planctomycetaceae bacterium
CATCGTGATCGTGGTCTCCAACCCTCGAGCGTAGCCCGTCACCTGTCCACAATTCGGATGTTGTTCCGTTTTTTACATGCTTCACATCGGATTGAAAACGACCCGGCACAATTGTTGGAAACACCCACTAGATGGAAACGGTTGCCGGATGTTTTATCTCCACAAAAAATGAAAAAACTTATTGAGTCAGCGCGGCCAAACACTGGACGGTTATGGCAACGAGATCGCGCGCTGGTTGAATTGATGTACGCAGGTGGTTTGCGGGCTAGTGAAGTTGCTGGAATCAAGCCGGATGATTTCAAAGAAACACTTGCGGTCGTCATGGTGACCGGAAAGGGAAACAAACAACGCCTTGTTCCAATAGGCAAGCCCGCAATAGAAGCAGTGAAACAATACTCCGAGGAACTTCGCCCAACGCTCATGCGTTTTGATGATGGTCGCGATGGTGGGTATCTTTTGCTTTCAAATACTGGGAGGCCGCTCGAACGCGTTGCGATTTGGCAGATTATCCGCAAGATGGCGAAGAACGCCGACTTGGGAGACGTGCACCCGCACACCTTGCGTCATAGTTTTGCAACTCACATGCTCGCAGGTGGGGCCGACTTGAGGGTTGTGCAGGAATTGCTTGGTCATAGCGACATCGGAACAACTCAAATCTATACCCACATCGACCGCTCACAATTAAAGGCAGTCATCGCCAAATACCACCCCAGACCGTAACCCGCAGTGTGACTGTCGCTTTCAAGGCTCAAGGGCAGCACCACTTAACCGCTGCAGCGGCAATAGGTTGTAGATGTGGCTGTCACTTTCAAAGCTCAAAGGCAGCACTCTTGGGTGATAGACACCGAGTATGATGGTGCGATGGTTTTGGCAATAATTGCAATGGTGGCGACTGCTGTACAACCCCTTTGTACACGGTCAGATTTTCAGGAGGCATTTGGCTCGTCGCTTCAAAGTGACTACGCTTTTGTTGCGAGGGCTGCTTTTGAAGATTATCTCGAGCAAGTCCAAAAAATTGACGCTGGTAACTACGACAGAAATGCAACCCCGATTGAACAACTTCAAGTTCGGCTTGAGGCGACAATCAAGGCGGATGGGCTGTTTGACGATTTGATAAGTTCGCTTTCTGTTCTAAGCAGCAACCGTTCCTGGAAAAGAAATATTATTGATTTGCGACGCTCAGTCCTGCTTGAGGCAAGAAAGGCGAATAATCCTTGGCCTGCAACTATTTGGGTCAATCTTCCGGACATCGTGCAAATTCCAGACGATACCGCTCAAGAAATCGACGCATTCTTAATCGACAACATTGACGAAGATCGGACTGATCGTTTTTCAGCTTCGGTGGCGATACTTGCAGGCGACCCCGTGGATTGCAGAACATATGAAAAGCGGGCCATGGTCCGTTGGAACCAATACATAAGTATCATCGAACCCTATATAAACGAAGATGTTGAAAATGTCTTGTACCCCCAACTAGCAAACAATGACGATGTGCGACATTTGGCGAGTTGGATGATGTTGAACGTGGAAGATGTAACGACTTTAGAAAATGCGCAATTTCAACTTGCCGCTTGGAACTCCGCGCACACA
>DTSG01000018.1 GCA_012965455.1 Planctomycetaceae bacterium
GATCGTTTGGAAAGAGGTTCCTGAGGCGGTGGAATTCGCGAACGATGTCTTGGGTGAAAATCGAGGGTGAGATGAACCCCCCGCCACCCTCGCGGATCAGGTTGAAATGGATGTGCGTTTTCTCAGCGATGGATTTCGTCGGAGGAATGTACATTCTTGCAATGATGTCTCCCTTTTTAACCCGCTGTCCCGGTTTTACCAGAATAAAGGGATCGTAGAAGGTTGGGTCTTGGGGGTCGATAAACGGCTCAATGCTGTAGTGAAACGTGATCGCCGTGGTGCCGCTGCGGGCGAAGGTCAGACCTAGGCCATAGCGATGGTTGGCCACGCGTTGGTTCAGTGCAGGTTCGAACATTTCGCGTAATCGAAAGGAGTAGTCGATGCGTGTGATGACACCGTCGGCGACAGCATAGATCGCGGGAAATTTGGCAGGGTTTTTGGGAGAGTCCGGGATCTTGTCCAAGTTGAAATAAAGGTGCCCGCCGGTATGAGGTTTTTCCGCATCCCGTCCGCGGTAGGGATGTCCGCGGCGGACGTTGGAAAGGTCGACTATGAACTGGTTGCTAGGTTCGCTGAGGAAGGTGGTGATCAACGGCAGCGAATTGAGAATCTGTTGGCGTTGTTGACCGGAGATGGATGCGGAGCGGTTGGCGGAGGGTTGTTGCGCAAGTGCTGGCGGGGACAGTTCGCTAAGGCAGAAGAGCACAAGCAGCAGATAGTGCCAGATCGCTATTCTGTGTTTCAGTGCTTTCATGCTCAGACCTTTCAGTTCAGCGTCGCTATATCGTAGCTAGTTTAATTCTGAGTGTACCAGCGCCGCGCGGTCTATATAAAGGTAATCGTCATGACGATGCACGCAATTGGAAAGCTCAAAATAATTAAATGGAGTACACGTGTTCGCGGTATAATAACTAACATAATAACGTTTGTCACCTCTACCAACGACTGCGACGATGAAATTTAAACTACTAGCAGCGATTCTTCTATTGTTGTCTTTCCATACAGTGAGCGCACAGGAACCCTCTCCCTCACAAGTTCAATTTTTTGAAACCCACATTCGTCCTGCGCTAGTGAAGTACTGTTATCAGTGTCATTCTGTTGATTCAGGAGACGTTCGTGGGGGACTCCTCCTCGATACTCGTCAAGGTTGGGCTCAAGGCGGCGACGGGGGCCCAGCGATTGTGCCCGGAAAACCGGACGTGAGCCTGTTTTGGGAAGCGATTAACTGGGACGGTTATGAAATGCCACCAAGTCAGAAGATGCCATCCGACGTTATTGATAAATTCAAACAATGGATTGAAATGGGAGCGCCTGATCCGCGTGAAAAACAGCTGCTGGTACACAAAACAAAGATCTCAAAAGCGGACATCGAAAAAGGAAAGCAGCACTGGTCGTTTCAGTCACCGATGAGTCGTTCTGATGCAAGCATTGACAGTCTTATTGCCGTTAAACAACGGCAAGCTGGGTTGAAACCGGCGCCTTTAGCCGATGAATTTACGCTACTGCGACGGTTGAACTTTGACCTTGTCGGCCTACCGCCGAGTCCAGCGGAAATCATACATTTCAAAGATGCTTGGAAATTAAACGCAGATGCGGCTGTCGCAGCGAAGGTAGATGAGCTATTAGCGCGAACACAATTTGGTGAGCGATGGGGGCGACATTGGTTGGATGTGGCGCGCTACGCGGAATCTTCGGGATCGCGCAACGTCCGTTACCCGCATGCTTGGCGGTATCGCAATTATGTCTTAGATTCGTTCAACAACGACACTCCTTACGACCGATTCATTAAGGAACAAGTCGCCGGAGACGTATTGTTAGCGGCGACAGACCAAGAATGGCAAAATAATCTGCTGGGGACTGGCTTCCTGGCGATTGGCTTGAAGCATCATGACGAGAAGAACCCACGGAAGTTCATGGCCGACGTGGTCGACGAGCAAATCGACACCATGACACAAGCCGTGCTCGGCTTGACTGTGGCATGTGCAAGATGCCACGATCATAAATATGACCCTATTCCGACGAGTGATTACTATGCACTCGCGGGTATCTTCCATAGTACGCAAACATACTATGGGACGACTCGAATCGGTCAAAATCATCGCCCCGGTAAACTCCTGCTTTTGCCGATACCGGACAAATCATCGGGTCCTACAGCCCAAGGCCAACAAACTATAGTTCGCATGCAGGCTCGGATCGTTGAAATCGACCAACAAATAAGAGGCGTTCGAGGAAAAGATCGCCGTAATCTTCTAAACACAAAGAATCGGCTACTATCACAGTTAGCCTCCTTGAACCCAGACGGTACGCCAAAGACATTCGCTATGGGAGTGCAGGATGCCACCGAGATGGTAAACGCTAATATTTTGATTAATGGTGAGGTCGATAAACCTGCCCAGGAGGTTCCGCGTGGCTTTGTTCAGGTATTGGGCGATTTGAATTTTACCGTCATCGACGGCAAAACATCTGGTCGTATTGAACTGGCCAACGCACTGACCGCGAAAGACAATCCACTGACAGCGCGGGTGATGGTTAATCGGATTTGGATGCACTTACTCGGCAAACCACTCGTCGGAACCCCGAGCAACTTTGGTGTATCTGGGATGAGGCCTGACAACCAAGAACTTCTTGACTATCTCGCCGTGCAATTCATGGACAACAATTGGAGTGTAAAGTCGATGATCAAAGAGGTCGTACAGTCCGACGCGTATAGACGTAGTTCTCAATACAATGAGGCCAATTACTTGATCGACCCAGATAACCGTGTTTTATGGAGAGCTAACCCGCGCCAAATCGACGCTGAAGCGCTAAGAGATTCGATGCTGACGATGTCGGGTGAGTTGAACCTTGAGCGACCGGAAGTCGCGTCAGCCAACGGTGAACGACCAGGCTCTCTGGCCCTGGATGCCTATGATCCGCATCGCTCGGTCTATCTACCGATTATTCGCGACGGTTTACCCGCCGCACTTGATCTGTTTGACTTCCCCGATCCTAACTCGACGAGTGCCGGCCGCACAGATTCTATCGTGCCGACGCAAGCCTTGTATATGATGAATAGTGAATTTGTGACAAGCCAGGCACGGTTGATGGCGGTGAGTCTAGAGAGTCAGTATTCGACGTTGAACGATCAGATTCTGTACGCCTTCGCGTGGGCATTCGGGCGGCCCCCGACCGACGCAGAATTTCAAGCAAGTAACCAATTTTTTCGCGAATTTATACCAAGTTATCCCGCGGTTGATGCAGCATCAAATGCACCACCAGCAGGCTCCCGCCCGAATCGAGCTGGTCCACGAGGTCGCTCGAGTCTCGCTGCGACCGCTCCCACAGCGACACCTAAAAACAAAACGTTAGCAGCCTTTTGTCAGACATTAATGGCTAGTGCACAATTTCGCATTTTGAATTAATGAGTTTAGATATCCATTAGTAAAGATAAAGAAAATAGAAACATGAACCAAATAAGTCGACGTCTTGCACTCCAAACCATCTCCACAGGGTTTGGTTCTCTGGCATTTACCGCGATGGCATCACGTCAATCGCTTGCGGAAAACCCGCTGGCCTCAAAGCCAACTCATTTTCCAGCTCGTGCAAAACGTGTGATTATGCTCTTCATGAATGGAGCGCCCTCGCACGTGGACACGTTTGACTACAAACCGAAGCTTATCAGTGCAAATGGTCAGTCCGACGGTCGCACAGCGCGAATGATGCCACCCATCGCAAAATTCCAACAACGCGGTAATAGCGGACTTTGGATCTCTGATCTTTTTCCAAATGTCAGTCGCCACGCCGATGATATTTGTTTGCTCCGTAGCATGTATAGTGATCAGTCAAATCATCCCACCGCTGAGCGCGCGGCTCATACGGGATCAGCTCAGTTCATCCGCCCTTCGCTCGGTGCATGGTCCGTCTATGGCCTCGGTACGGAGAACTCCGATCTACCAGGTTTCGTTGTGATGGGCGAATCTGGTCGAGCGGGTCGAGTCAGTTTTGGTAGCGGCTTTCTTCCAGCGCGCTATCAAGCGACCACGGTTAATGCCGGGATCGAATCTAAGGCAGGAGGGCAAGGAAGAGGAAGTGCAAATTCTTCAAGTGAATCAATCCCTAATATTCGTAATTCGTCTCTCTCTCCAAAATCTCAGCGGACACAACTCGATCTCTTGGCGCGCTTAAACGAAGCTAAACTAAAACAGGAAGTGTATCAGCCGCAGGTTGAAGGTATCTTGCAATCTTATGAACTAGCCTTCCGCATGCAATCCTCGTTGCCACAGCTCATGGATCTGTCGCGAGAAACGCAGGAGACGAAAAACCTATATGGCATCGGAGAGAGTATTACTAACCCATTCGGAACGCAGTGCTTACTGGCGCGACGAATGGTTGAGTCGGGCGTTCGTTTTGTTGAAGTCGGTGCCTCAGGATGGGATCACCATTCATTACTTGCGGAGAAACTACCCGCCTCCTGCAACGCTGTCGATAAACCCATCGCTGGCCTGCTTGCGGACCTAAAACAACGTGACATGTTAAAAGACACGTTAGTCATTTGGGCTGGCGAGTTCGGTCGCACACCGCACGCAACAGGCGGCGGACGCGGGCACAACAACCGCGGCTATACAACTTGGATGGCGGGCGGTGGAGTCAAGGGAGGGTTCAGCTATGGCGGCACAGATGAATTGGGCTATGAGGCCGTTACAGATCGAATACATATCCACGACTGGCACGCGACGATGCTGCATTTGCTAGGTCTCAACCACGAAAAGCTGACGTTTAAACATGCTGGGCGGGATTTTCGACTTACGAATGTTGGCGGAAAAGTTGTGGATGGTATCCTGGCTTAACGGCCACTTATAAAAATCACCGCTCCTGCCAATACTAGCTAGCGCAGATTCAGCGTCCCCGCTAAGCGTAATAGTGAGGGGATGTCCCGCATATACTAAATTGCGGTAAGATGAAGGTGCTAACTACATTCCACTACCAAGAGATTCAAATATCATGCGTTATCTTATATGCCTGCTGGCAGCAGTTTCCTGTTCATTTCTGACTAATACCTTGGCTATTGCTGCTCCGAGTGACGAACGTCCTAATATCATTGTTATCCTAGTGGACGACATGGGGTTTTCTGATATCGGCTGCTATGGTGGCGAAATTGAAACGCCGAATCTCGATGCCCTAGCGAACAACGGCTTGCGCTTCACACAGTTTTACAACAGTGGCCGCTGTTGCCCCACGAGAGCTAGCCTAATGACAGGGCTGCATCCCCATCAGGTAGGTATCGGCCATATGACCGAACCCCCAAACAGATCGCTTGGCTTCGAAGGCCCTTACCAGGGGTATCTCAATCAGCAATGTGTGACACTTGCACAGGTGCTGAAGTCAGTAGATTATCACACTCTGATGACGGGCAAATGGCATCTTGGCCACGCTGATAAGAACAACTGGCCCTTACAGCGCGGCTTTGATCGATTCTATGGTGGGATCTCCGGGGCCTTCAACTACTTCAAACCTGGAGGCGATCGCGGTATTACCGAGGGTAATGCGCCGGTAGCGACACCTGAGGATTGGTATGCAACCGACGCATTTACGGACAAGGGCATCGAATACATCAAAGAAGCGACAGCCACAGATGACAATCCATTCTTCTTGTACCTTGCATTCAATGCTCCCCACTGGCCGTTAAACGCGAAATGGGAGGACTATCTAAAATATCGTGGTAAATATACTGCGGGTTGGCAAGCGATCGCGGATGAGAGATTCGAGAAACAGAAGAGAATTGGACTATTTGATGAAACCGTAAAGCCAGCGCCGCTACAGGCTCCTAAATGGGATGGCTTGTCGGATGCCGAGCGAGATCGACTCGATGCTGTCCAGGCAGCTTATGCCGGGTGCATTGACAATATTGACCAGAATATTGGAAAACTCGTTGCCTACCTCGAACAGAGTGGTGAACTCGATAACACGCTAATCATATTC
>DTSG01000019.1:0-3419 GCA_012965455.1 Planctomycetaceae bacterium
TACCAAATCGAGCTTTTTTTAACTAAATCAATTAGTTCAACGGATCCTGATTCGCCAGGCAAACCACCTGCGATTAAGAGTTGGCGACCTTGCTGAACATACCTTAAGCACATAACCCGCGGGACTTTCGTATCGATGCGGACTACCATTGCTCGACTGATTAGGTGACTGCGAAACAGTTGTTCATTACGAGCAAATATGATTTCATCACCCACCGGCGATATCACCAGAGCGGTCACTGGTGCAGGCCCATCTGCGGCACTCACCATCGCCGTGGTTACCAAAGCAACCAAAATCACCGGTACGACCCCGTATCTCATCAACTTATTATGTGAAAACATAGTACCAATGTCTCCTTAGGTCAGTTCTGAGATAACACGACTACCTGCTGGAGTCAAACGTACGGGGCGACCGTCGCGAGTTGATAGTTGGGCCGCTGGATTAATACCCAGCACATGATATATACTTGCGGCCAGATCTGCTGGAGTAATAGGATTATCTTTTGGGCTTTCACCTGTGCGATCACTAGCTCCAATAATTTGGCCGCCTTGAACTCCGCCCCCAGCGAGTAGTGCACTAAACACTCGCGGCCAATGATCACGGCCACCATTTGTATTCAGTTTAGGCGTCCGTCCAAACTCGCCCATCACAACGACCAAGGTATCGTCTAACATGCCTTGCTGTTTCAGATCTTGAATCAGCGCTGACAATGCTAAGTCCAACGACGGGATCAGCCCAACTGGTGTTTTAGCGCCCGCATACCCGTCTTTGAGTCGCGTCATGAGATCATTATGTGTATCCCATCCTTTATAGTTTACCGTCACAAATGGCACTCCCCGTTGCACCAGTCGCCGCGCTAACAAACAACTTTGCCCAATCGTCCGTCGGCCATATCGTTGCCGCAAGTTGTCAGGTTCCTGGTCTAATTGGAAAGCAATTTGCGACTCACGCGATCCAATCAGCTTAAAAGCCTCTTGAAATCCATCTGAATCCGTAGCAGCAGCGGCATCATAAAACTGATTCAGTTTTTCGAGGTACTTTTTTCGTCTGGCCAAGTTGACACCGGTCAACCCGTTGGGAATCTGCAAATGTTTAACTTTAAATCCCGGTTTTGCGGGATCACTTTCCACTGAAAATGGCTTCACGGAATTTGGCAAATACCCGCTTCCTGCGAAACTCGCTCCACCAACACGAAAATTAGGAACTGCAATATGCGGCGGTAAAATATGTCCAGCTGCGCGCTGCAATTCATGATGAGCTAGCACACTGCCAAAACAAGGATACTCCAACACTGGCGTTGGCTTGTACCCCGTCATCATATAATGGGTGCCAAAGTTATGTTCTCCCAAAGGCGACGTAATCGACCGAACCACAGCAATATCATCGACCATGGTAGCCGTCTTTTCCAAGCATTCGCTAAACCTTACGGCAGGCAGCGACGTAGCAACGGTACCTAAGGGCCCGCGGACCTCGGCGGGAGCATCCGGTTTAGGGTCAAACATTTCCAGATGGCTCGGTCCGCCATCCAGCCAAATCAAGATGCATGACTTGCCGTTCGGTGCTTTGACGGAATCGTCGCCGGTTGCCCGCGACGTCAAATCGAAACCTCCAACCCCTACAGGATGAAGTCCACCTCCAATTGCTGCGAGGGTACCAATCTGAATAACATCACGACGAGATAGATGTCTGGCGTGTACTCGTTCATTCATCTTAATGCTGACTCCCAAATTCACGACTTGCCAATAAACTCCAAAGCAAGTCGCGGATGATATCAATTTGTTTCCCAGTCGACATTTCTTTCGTTAACTGATTTTTCCAAAAAATCAATTCGGCTTGCTTGGGTAATCGACTATACACTCGGACGTACAATTCTTGAATCAATTTCTCACCCGATAATTTTTGATTTTGCGACTGCTGTTCCAACTGCCTCAAAAAACTCTCTTGCCCGTTGAGCTTATCGTTGATCAAGGCACCGTTGATCCATTGCAACCGTTGAGCGATCGTAATCTCTGCATTCACCACACTGCCACACTGCTCAAGGGTACACCGCCCCACTGCATCGAGTGCGGTAGAAGGAATATCTTGGTAAGGAATTTGGATCGCACGGGTCGTTGCGTTGAATCCTGTAAACTGTGTGGCAACACCCGTCACATCGGATATCGCATCCAACAATACTTCGGGAGGCAGCGGGCGGGCGAGATAGCCTCGATAAAACACTTGTTGGCTCAAAGGCGCATTGTGAGCAACTCGCCGCTGATAAGCTCCGCTTGTCATGATTTGCCGAATGGTATGTTGAATATCAAAATTATGTTCCACAAAATCATCGGCTAGCCATTGCAATAAGCCGCTGTGCGACGCTGGATTCGTTTCACTCATATTCGAAACAGGGTTCACCAACCCGCGGCCCATCAGATAGCTCCAAATACGATTCACCGCGGTCTTAGCAAAATACGCATTATTGGGAGAGGTGAGCCAATTTGCAAAGGGCACTCGTAAATCCAAATTTTCTTGCTCGCTTGGTACACTTATATATTGATCACCTGGAATTTTAGGAATCGCGGCTACACCCGTTGCGGGATGGGTGACCTCGCCACGCGATACAACTTGCACTCGAGCACCTTGTCGGACCTTAGCAAACACGGCCGCGAGTCCGTGGTAATCATCCTGTGTCCAGCGGTCTAAAGGATGGTTGTGGCAATTAGCACATCTCAAGCGAACCCCCATAAACAATTCACTCGTCAATTCGGCTTGCTCCCGAGCTCCACGAACTGTGCGATAAAACTCAGTCGCTGGTTGTTCCTCAATCGTCCCTTGTGATAACAACAATGTGCGCACCATTAAGTTGTATGGCTGCCGCTGTAGTTGCTGTCGGATCCATTGATAATATGCACGAGCAGCAGTGTCCGATTTTGCTTGGGGTCGGATTTGTAGCATTCGTGCGACGTAGAAACTCCAGTAATCCATATATTCACGTGAACCAAGTAGGTCCGTGATTAGGTTCGCATATTTGTTTGGATCAGAGTCTGCGATGTATTCACGAGTTGCATCCGCTGTCGGTAGTTGACCTGTTAAATCTAAATAAACACGGCGAACTAATGTGGCTGAACTCGCACGCTGCTGCGGTTCCAAGTTTAATTGCATCAACTTGCCGACAATCTCTTGGTCAATGCGCTGCAGCGTGGACAAATCATGATCCACTGCTAACTCATCAGGACTCCGGTTAAATGGCACTAGCACCATTAATGGTTTGACTTGATGCATAAATCGAGCAATCAACACATGCTGACCACTACGCAAAGCAGTCAATTCACCCGTCGTTGTATCTAATTGCAAGGCATCTTTGTCTTGAATCGACCAAGTCACGCGATCCATCACGTCTAGTTGTGTCCCATCGGAAAAAGTAGCCAAGGCCCTAACTC
>DTSG01000019.1:3439-5637 GCA_012965455.1 Planctomycetaceae bacterium
GCGATTGTCGAATTGCCACTACTTAATCCAACATCAAATTGGGTTAACTTTCGCTGGACGACGTCGCGTGCACCTTCTGCTATCCAACGTTCTAACAGTGCCGCCTCATCGCTGTCCGCATCCAATACGTTACCACCACCATGGTCAACATAGCCCGTTGGCTTTTTAAGAATCAGACTCTCCCCTGGGTGCTTCAAATTCAGCCGCCGCCCCTTAAACTCGCTCGTAATGGCCGCAAAATCGCGATCAGGGTTGCTACCAAGTAGCGAAAGATGAAATCCTCCACGACCTGCTGCACTGCCATGGCAATCACCGGCATTGCATCCTGCCCGAGTCAACATCGGTATCACTTCACTCTGAAAATCAACGGCGCCATCTGCACTGAGTAATCGTGGACTCGAAAGAAGAATCCATAGCGACAATCCCAGATAAGAACAGAGTTGAAAACGAAACATATCTTATTTCTTTGGCTTTCCGTATAGCCCCGCCCATTTGAATAAATAAAACTGAGCACGTTTGGTGCCATAGTTTTCCAGTTTGCCGGAATCGATAATCCGTTGAGCGATTCCACCGATGTGAGTTGCGACGTCTGGTTCTTTGGCGAATTCTGCCTCAACCTTTTTAGCAGCTGCATTGACTTCTACCACTGTCGCCTCCTTATTTAACACGGGTCCTAGCAGTGCGCGAGCATCAACCGCTCCGGCAGCAGCCATGCGTGGCTCGACACCTAGCTCAGCTAATGTCGGCACCTTGACTTTTAACGCCTTGGCAATGTGAGTGATTACTTTCAAGGCATCGGCTTGAACCGATGGTTCAATCAGCGCCGTGTTGGATATTACTTTCTGCTCATCACCAAAGAGTATCGTCAATGTTACTTTTCGGTTCAATCCATACGCACCCGGACCTTCGATCCCCTGTGGTGCGATCGTGACATGTGTTTTAGTGGGCAGTGCCTGGCGTGCGCGAGTCAAGCGTTGTTGCGTCGCTGTAACATCATCGGTCAAAAAGATCATATTGGTGTACAAGGACTTTTGATGTTGCTCCGCGAATTTAGTTAATACGCGAGTTAGACCAATCGCTGGCCGCGTAAGCTTGTGCACGAATATAAGTAACGTGGGTTTGTCACCTGCTTCCTTGAGTGGTTGCATCGTCACCCCAGCAATATCGCCAAAAGCATATTGCACATCAAACGCTTCCATGGATTCACCGGGTTGAGGGCCTGAGAATACCTGCTGTGCTTCATCTTGAGCAAGCAACATGCTGCTCTGTGAACACACCACCATCATAAAAAAACTCGTAGTTACCCAACGCATTCTGATGACTCCTTAAACTTCAAAAAATACAACAACCAATATTCAATAATTATAGTGTAACCATGATGTATGAGGGGATTCCCAATTTACACCAATAATGGCCAAATCTACCTGAAGCTATCCCCACACCTTCGCAAGTTTCACATTTGTGTTAATGCGTATAATTTGTAGGCGTAATTAATCATTATTTTCGCTACTTTATAGATACTGCGGAGTTTATAATACACGTATCTAATCCCTTCACAACGCTGGGACAAACATTACTGTCGAGGTCGGTTTCGACATACCACAGCAATTTACCGGTTTCCGGGTCAAGTCCCCAGATTTCCCACGGTACTGCAATAACTAATTCTGTGCGGTCACCAATAGTAATAAGCAGTGGAGTGCAAAAAGTGTTTTCGAGTCCGGCGGCTTCAGCCTTCCAGACAATCGCACCTGTTTGCCGATTCAATCCATAAATTGTCTGACTTTCATCAGCTGCGTTGACGATGATTAAATTCTTATACCCAACTAAACTCGCGGAAGAACCCCAGTGCCGTGAACCCGATTCTGTGCCCACACTGGTCTTCCATAGTTGGTTACCTTGTTTGTCAAAAGCAAATACGCCGGACTTACCAAAAAACGCGTAGATATTCTCACCGTCGGAAGTCGGAGTGCTCGTAGCGTAGCCATGTTCTGTGAGAAATCCTTGAAACTGATCTTCCGTCGACGTGCTTGCCACGCTAGCTTTCCAAATTTCTTTGCCAGTGTTAAGGTCTAAGGCAATCAGATGGCGCGCCAGCGATTTTTGGTTTCCCGTGGAGTTGAGGTCCGTGCCATAACCGGAGTAGCAGGTAACATAGACGCGGTCACCGACAACTATTGGTGTCGAGGATCCGGCACCCG
>DTSG01000019.1:5647-5937 GCA_012965455.1 Planctomycetaceae bacterium
CATTTCAGCTTTCCATTTCAAGTTGGATTGCGCTGACCACTCGGTTGGAATATCGACGTCGGCACTACTCCCGCTGCCATCGGTACCTCGGAATCGCAATACATTGTGGGTCGGTTGTGCTGATACTTGGGGTGTTTGTACAGCAATCAAGAAATTGCCGATAATCAGTAAGCCAACAAGAAGACGTGTCATGGAATGCTCGTGAAGTATGTGTGTGAAGAGGATAGATATGTGTATTATAAACTCCGCAGTATCTCTAAAGTAGCGAAAATAATGAATAATTACGCCGA
>DTSG01000020.1 GCA_012965455.1 Planctomycetaceae bacterium
GGATAAGTGTGTACCTCCACACAATTCACGAGAGAACTCTCCCATCGTAACCATCCGCACTGGGTCGGGATATTTCTCACCAAACAACATCATTGCACCTTGGGACCGCGCGTCGGCCAGCGGCAACACTTCCCATTGAATCGACTCTTGCGCTTTCACCAACTCATTCACATCCAACTCGATTTTCAGCAACACGTCGTCAGCAACAGCTTCCATATTCGTAAAGTCAAAACGCAACCAATCCGTCTCCACCTTTGAGCCTTGTTGTTGAGCATGCGTTCCAAGATTAGCTTGCAATGCCTGGTGCAGAATATGAGTTGCCGAGTGTGCTCGACGGATTGCCTGACGCTGCTCCGCATCAAAAACCATCGTGACCTTATCGCCGGCTGACAAACACCCAGATTCTAAATACCCATAATGCAGCAATAGACCCGCATCCTTTTGAGTATCTTCGACGATGAACAAACCTTGTTCACTTTCAATGCGTCCAGCATCACCGACTTGGCCGCCCGACTCACCATAAAAGGTCGAACGATCCGTCACTACGATCAAACGCTGTCCCTCCACAGGCTCAACTCTGTCAGCAAGTTGGTCCTCGCTATCTGAGCTCGTTACAATCAGGCCCTTAATCGTTGCCGCTGCTTGGTCTTCGTCATACCCGAGGAACTCAGTCTCTTTAAGAGACCGCTTTAAACTTTCAATCGGCCCAGTTTTGAACAACTCAAACTGCGCTTTGCCCGATTCAACACCATGTTGCAACATCGCCTCACGAAAGCCATCCCAATCGAATGTAAAGGACTCTTCACTACCGATGGACTCAGTTAATTCTGGGGGAACGCCGTACGTTTGATATAATTCGGCAGCAACGTTTCCGGCAACAATCACCTTGCCCTGCTCCTTCATTTCTTCAAATACACTTTGAATCCGTTGCAAGCCTTCATCCAAGGTTGTCAAGAATGTCGCTTCTTCTTGCTTAATCACACTTTGTACACGATCGGCAGTTTCCGCTAGTTCAGGATAGGCAGCTTGCATTTGCTCGATCACATTTGGCACAAGTTGATACAAAAAAGGATCACTCAATCCAAGTTGATGACCATCTAGCACAGCTCGACGCAGCAACCTGCGGATAACATATTTTTCTTTGTTCGGCCCAGGATAAACATTTTCATGAATTGCAAATGTGCAGGCTCGTACATGGTCACAGATACGACGCAAGCGGCGACCGGTTTGAGAATCTGGATCGTAGTCGACTGAGCAAATCTCTCCCGCCGCTTCTACGATAGGTCGTAAACTATCAATGTGGTAATTAGTGTCGACGCCCTGCATTACCGCCGCGATCCGCTCCAGCCCCATGCCCGTATCAATATTCTGGCTCGGCAGCGGTCGCAGATTTTCGGGGGGATCGCCAACGCGGTTGAATTGAGTGAACACTAAGTTCCAGATTTCAACTTCTTCGCCTTTATCATCCACGTAGAAAATCTCTGAGCACGGGCCACACACACCATCAGGGCCACTGGAGGGTGCGCCCGCTGGCCAGAAATTGTCATCCTCGCCCATAAAAGTAATACGGCTCGTCA
>DTSG01000021.1 GCA_012965455.1 Planctomycetaceae bacterium
GATCTTTCGTCCGGACAAAGGTGGGCAGAGCGCTCGTACGATCAATAGCAGGAAACTCTACTACGAGAATCTGGCGGTTGTGCGGAAATATGCATTGGAAAAAGATATCCCATTTTGGAACTACTTTAACGCCGTGCCATTTGGACCGCATACGGAACCCACCGCAGGACAACTGAGGTGGCAGATCTATAGTTCGCTCAGTTATGGTGCACGGGGTGTGCTGTATTTTACCTATGGAACGCCGAAAACGTTTGAATTTCCGCGTGGGGGCGGGTTGATTGATGCCGCCGGTCGTCGCACCCGTACATGGTACGACGCACAACGCATCAATGCCAATATTAAGCAGCTTGGGCCTACGTTGATGAAACTGACCAGTACCCGCGTGGTACGAGTGGATCCGGAGTCCGATGCGTCCAAGCGACTGCAAGGAATGGCTTTACGTAATCTGACGCCACCCAATGAATTTGGCGGAGATCCTGCCAATGATTATTTAGTGGGCCTTTTTAAACATCAGGATGGCCGACGTGGCGTGCTATTGACGAATTACCGGTTCGCGTATCGTGCTAGGCCCACAGTGGAGTTTGATGCCCCAGTCGACCAGGTGTTAGAAGTGAATCAGCAAACGGGCAGGGAAGTCCCTGTGCTGGATGAAAGCCCAGAAATCGACGGTTTGCAGGTGTCACTTGATGGGGGGGAAGGACGACTGTTTCTACTTCCGGCACACTCACCTTGAACATCCTGAATGCCATCTGCCTCAGCCCTCTCATGCATTGGAGTTTCCCGCGCTCTTCACCTAATCGGGACAGGTCTGAATCGAATCTTGTTGAACTTCGTAAAATAAGGTTGACATAATATAAGATATACCTTATAATGCTGTCATCACGTGGCTGTCGGTTTTCGATTAGCCGGCGTTACTGGGTGGGATCACGATAACAATGAAAGGGCGAATAATGGCCAAAAAATTCTGGGATAAATTGACAAAGATTGAGAAGAAAGCCGTCAATCAGGGCGCGAATCTGCTGGGTGAACTGCGCGACAAGGTCCAATCGGGGTGGCGCGAGCGATCAGGGGAAGGCGCGCAGAACCTCATCGCCGGCCCAGCCTTGCGAGAATTGCGGGAAGCACAGCAGATCTCACAAGAGGAACTGGCTAGTCGGCTTAATCGCACGCAGTCTGCAATTTCACAGATCGAAAAGCGCGGCGATCTTCTGCTGAGCACAATTAGGCAATATGTCGAGGCGGTCGAAGGGGAGCTCGTGCACTTCACGGTTCGTTTTGACGAGGGGGATGTCCAGGTTGCTCCGTTTGAGGCCAAGCAAGACGATTCCGAGCCAGAGGAACAACCAGATTCTTGATTGAGGGCGACCCTAACGAACCGTTGTAGATTGACAGACAACTACTTCATGGCTGCTTCTCAGGGTTGAGGTGTGAGAGGTCGTAAATCTTCGTCGGCCAAATCGACTAAAACATAGTGGCCATCTTTGTGAACCCGAAACATGCCATACTTCGCCTGGGCATAGCGATCCTCGGTATTCTCCTGAAACAGAAACGAGTTCTGTTGGATGCGGATCGAATGAGTACCGAAGGGAGTTGAAACACGAGGTAAATCGACTGACTGGGCATGGATTTGCAGGAGCACGGTGTCATCCCGATTTCGTTGTTGTCGCCACTGGTTCGGTGCTAGCAGACCGGTCAGGGTGCCAATTCGACGGCTATCCAGATTGATGATTGCCAGTCCGTTCCCGCGGTTGTTCTGGATGATTTGATAATCCTCCTGCGTGGTGTCGTATCGTTTTTCAATTCCGAAACGCAGTCGCATGTATTGCCCCTGCACTAACGACAGCGGGTCAACCGGTGCGAGTTCCAGAAATAGGATTTCGCCGTGGAGTTTAAGTCGCTGACTTTGCCAGGCGTTAAGGTTCACGTAAACGATGGCCAGTAGCGCGGTCAGGACAAGTACCCAATTGGAACTTTTGTTCATCAGAGGTCTCCCACAACAGGACGGTCGGCCTGAGCCGCACCCGAGGTCTTGAATACCCAGCAGCGATAAATCCAATAAACCGCTAGCAAAGTGAGGCCGCCGGCCAACAATAGTCCGCCGGTCACCATCAATCCTAAATCTAGGGCTCTCGTATAGACTGCCAGACTCAGCAAGAGAAATGCACTGCCAACGATTGACACCAACCGGTCGTGGCGTGCGTATCCAAGAATGATAACGGCAATGGCCATGATGGGTGCGATGAGTTTAAGCGACGCCATCAGAAGGGTTGCGATTATGGCAACGACAATTTGTCGAGTGAAGAGAGTCTTCCGGCCGCCACAGGCCCATAACAGCGTGGCTATCAAAGTGCCCGCGACGCCCACGCTGGCGACATAGGCCGTGGATGGTTGTGATAAGGCTACTTCCGTGGTTAGGTAACCGGTTAATCCCAACAATCCCATCCCGACAGGAGCAAGGGCCTGAGAAATTCGGGGGTGAATGATGATGGTAAATGCAAGTGGTGCACCCAGCAAAATGCCGAAACTGGACAATATCGCAATGGTTTCAGCGCCGTAATATCCGAGTGAGAGGGCAATGTGTACCACCAGACCAGCCAAAGCAATCATGGTAGCTGTCGAGGAGATGAGACGATCAACATACATATCGTAGACGTAGTAGGTCGAGGCGGTGACGAGCAACAGTGCTAGGAACGTGGTGATTTCCCCTTCACCAAATACCAGATTCGCCCCGATTACAAACATTATCTTGCCGGCAAACACCATGGCAAAGGAAGCCTGTTGCAGCATGGCATGAACCGTCGTGGAGCTGTCGATCGTTTTTGTCTTCAAGTGTGTGTAGATGGCAAGACCAATCATGGTTGTGCCCAGTAATAACACGAGAACCTCGGTCTCGAAAATCTCCAAAGTGGCCAGGAGCCCCAGGAAGAAGGCCCCTGAGGTAAACGCTCCAATACCAATCAGTATTCTCAGATAGAGTGGATAGGTATTGTGCTGAATCCGGTGCTGAGCAATGGTTCGAGCCTGTTGTGGGTCGACGTCACCCGAAGCGGATAAATCGTCGATCAGTCTGGCCGCGGTAAGATACGGAAGATCTTTTGGCGGCTTCTTTTGCACCTCATGGGCATAACTTGGCTGCGTGTCCGCTGCCGGCTCCTGAGGCAACTCCGGTTCAGACGCGGATTCTGATTCCGCAGCGGACACTTTTCGGCGAACCGACCGTAAATACCTGAAACAGTAGAGGAAGAGACCGAATGAAGTCACCATTCCCCCGAGCATGATCAGTGTAAAATCATAGTCAGATATTTCAGCTGCCGAAATAACAACTAGTATCAAACCGGCAAAGCTCTCAAACACAACGGTGACCGCCAGCAGCCACATGTTGAACGATCTATATCTGTAATACCAGTGCGCAGCGAGTAACAGAACGACATCAAGGATTAAATACAAAGAATGGATGGAAGCACTGCGAGAATCAATGAGATCTTCGTAGAAGATTGCAAGATGACTTAAAATCAGACTGAACGACCAGATCAACAGCAGGAATATGGGCCAGGCAGGCCGTAGCCACTCCCACGATTTAGAATCTTTTCCGCGAAACAGAAGATATTCACGTATTACGAGCAGCGCCACCGCTGGCAAAATAAAGAAATATGAAGCATTGTCCCCAAGTAAGCCGTCTACGAGGCCTAGGATTACTCTGTCGACGGATTCCAGTATCGAAAACAGGTAGGTGTTTAGCAGTACGATCCAACCAACCCAGAGCGGCAGGTAGCGAGCGACAACAACGATCGGAAATGCAAACAGCAGCCAGCGACCAAACAACCAAGGTGCATCAGCGTTTTGCTGGAACTCCTGACTTAAAATAATCAGGCAACCTCCCACCGCCGCCACGACCGCGGAAGCGAACAGTTTACCGGATTGACGATCAAGCCCTTTCCACAGAGCGCCTGCCAGACATGCGATCAGCAGCAGTTGGGGAACGCCCAGACGAATGATGAGACCGAGGCTGGTCCAGTTGGCCGCGATCATCATCGAGAAACCGAACAGGAAAAAGATTGCTGTGATCGCCAGAATACTTTTCAGGACGAGCGGCTCTGTATCGCGACGCGGATATAGCAGACGAAACGTACGGCGATGCACTGTTTTGTCAATAACGCCCTTATCAAGCAAGGCGTCAATCAATCCACGATCGGCCGGTATTTCATCGATGGTTAGCTGCTGTTCGCTGCCAACAATATTGCGATAGGTACTCACCAATTAATCTCTCGTGTTAGGTTACCAGCAGTATAGGACAAAAGCTGATCCATACAGGGTTCGTGACAGTTATCGTGGGCTACATGCTGATTTTACTTGTTGTGTGTCAAGCAATACTAGTCCTATTTGAGCCACAAACGGGTGCCCTTAGTCATATAATGACTACAGAATGGGCCGGCACCGCCCCGCCGCTGTTGTCGTTTTTATCAATTGCCATCCCGCCCAACTGTTCTATAATCGGGTAAAGGCGCTCGCCACTCGATTCGCAGTCTCTTTCGTCAGGTCATTCCATGCAATTGATTCAGTTTCGACTTTCTATTTTCATTCCGCCATTGATCCTCCTACCGTGTTTTCTGGCATTCGGTCAACAACCATTATTGGTCACGATCAGTAAGGAAACGACTCGCATTGTCAAGCCGCTAAAAGAGGACGGCTATCCGGACTACATTGCCGCTCTCAATCAACAGTTAGGTCGCGGCGTCACGGCCGAGAATAACATCGCGGTGACCGTGTGGGAGGTGATAGGCCCGGAAGATTTGTCACCGGGAATTAAATCGTTGTACTTCAAACATCTAGGAATGGATCCACTACCAGAGGATGGTGATTACTATCGATCTTTCTACCAGAGAATTGAAAATTTAATATCTCTCTGGGAAGAAGACCCAGATATCACTCGATCAGAGATCCAGACGCGACGCAATGCATTTGATGATCAATATGATTTTTGTACCAACAACCCGTGGAACAAGGATTCATCCCGGGAAATGGATCTTTGGCTTACCGCGGCCGAACCTTTTCTGAATCGCATCATACAGTCCACGGAACGCCGCGACCACTATTATAATCCCTACATCATTTCAGCGGCAGACCGCGCTCAACCGTCGCCTGAACTTATAAGTATTCTGCTGCCTGGTGCCCAGCGTACACGCGAGATTGCAAGGGGTTTAGTTCTGTTGGCTAATCGCCGAATAGCTGATGGGCGTATTGATGATGCGATCCGAATTTCCCGAGTCATCCATCGTATCGGGCGTCTATCGAGCGCCGGTGGCACGCTGATTGAGGGGCTCGTCGGAATCGCCATCGATGGAATCGGCTTCGAACTGGACAACCGGCTAATTACCACGCCATCAATAACCAAGGCATCGTTGAATAAGTTGCAATCGCAGCTCGAAAAGCTGCCTCCGATCTCCAGTTTGGCAGCGAAAATTGATCTCACCGAGCGTTACATGTATTTGGATACGACCATCGCTCTGGCGCGTCACGGTCCTCAGGCATTAACCATTGTGACAGATGGCTCAGCGGCCGACGCTAGTCCCATTCTGTCATCCCTCGCCAAGGCGGCCTCTGGCACTCTGGTAGACTGGGATCTGGTCTTAAAAAGCGGAAACTATTGGTACGATGAATTCAAACGAATCAATGACATAAAATCCTTCTCCCAGCGAGCAATCGAAAATAAGAAGCTCGAGGTGCGGCTTACGGCTTTGCGTGTTGAGGTGGGAAATCCTGCAACCATCGCTAAACAAATCCTGTTCAGTGGAAAGTCGATTCCAGAAATTACCTCAGCGCAGATGAGTAACATTTTGGTTGGCTTGTTAGTGCCGGCGGTGCAGGCTGCGGTTTCCGCCGAAATCCGCAACGACGCCCGGATGGGAATCACACTCACGG
>DTSG01000022.1 GCA_012965455.1 Planctomycetaceae bacterium
ACCTGAAGGCCTTGCCCTGGTTTTAGAATCAACGTCAGGCCATCTATGCCCGTCACGTAGACATTCCCCTGAGCAACTACCGGAGAAGCATAGATTTTGGATATTCCCGGTAACCGTGTTCTTTCAAGTACTACTTTGCCTGAACTGGAATCGAGCGCGGTCCAAATCCCGCTATTTGACTGATTGAAAAATAACGTCCCCTCCAACAATACGGGAGAAGGAACGTAGGGCGTGCCGCGATCATGGGTCCAAAAGATTTTGTCGGAATCGGACAGATCACCGGTCTCAGTGATTGGCAACGACATCGCGGAATGTCCCTTGTAGCCGGTCATCACTAGGACACGATTATCTTCTACAATGGGACAGGGGGTCGCGTTTCCAGTCAGTCCGCTACACTTCCAGATCAGATCGCCATTTTTCAAATCGTAGCTGCGGACATAGTTCGACGCGCACGTAATCACCTGTACCTTACCGTTGTATTCGGCAATCGCTGGTGTGGCCCAAGTATTGCCCTCTTCGCGTTCCGTCTTCCATATCGTTTTTCCGTTTTTAGTGTCTAGGACTTCGATCGACGATTGACGCTGCTGATCTCGAACAATGATCACCCGATTTCCATGTACCACCGGTGAACAGCCTTCGCCAAGAGCCGCACCCATATAGACTTTTCCAAGGTCCCGATTCCAAACCGGCGTACCATCCAATTCATAGACAAACAGACCAGCGGACCCAAACCAGCAATAGACTTTTCCGTCGGCTACAACCGGTGATGCGGACGCGTAATTGTTATCACCATGGTGTCCCTCGTGAGGAACTCTCTGGACGGCTGTCCGTCGCCATTGTTCGTCGCCCGTTTCTCGATCCAAACAAATCACGACCCACTGATATTGAGTATTGGGGTGTTTGATCCCGAAAACTCGCATCGGTTGATCTTCGGGTTTGGGCAGTTTGGGATCGACGATTTGTGTATTGATGGCCGTCAAGATGAACACGCGATTGCCCCAGACAATGGGAGTAGAACTACCACTGCCATCGATGGCAACCTTCCATTGGATATTTTCTGTTTCGCTCCACTTAAACGGAGGAGTCGCCGTGGTAGAGACGCCTGTATTATTGGGCCCTCGCCATTGATGCCAATTGTCCTGAGTCGACTGTGCGGAAAGGCAAGCTGAATGAGACAACAACGCTAACACAAGAATATATTTGAAGACGTTCATAGAGCTGCTCAAAAGAAGTTGTGTGGTGATGATCAAGCCAAGCAAATTCTATTAGAACATGAGCCGCAGGCTTAACACCAAGAATCCGCTACTCGACCCTAGAATTGGACATTATATTTGTCGATTTTTCCGCATCTCGATCACTTTTGCTCGCCGCGATCATCAGGCGGGCTTTCCGTTTCTGAAGTGCGAATCTCAAATGAGCCCCCTTCGTCACCGGCGCCTACCTTGACCTCTACATCGCAACCTAATAAAGCGGACAGGATTACACAGGCTGTTACGGCAATGTACTTCATCGGAAGACTCCTTGGGGGATTATCGCTGCCGAGTGTACTAACTGGATTTTATTGCGTCAAGACAATATCTATCATTCCGCACGGCCGGCGACGTCATTTCAAAAAAAAACCCCAACTCGGCGAACCGAGAAGGGGCGTTGATCCAACCGTACCACATAGAGCATTTGTATTGCGTTGTTCAAACAGAATATAAAACCGAAGTCTCATCTATCTCAACACTGCAGGACAACTCATCTAACTCCCGAAAGAGCTCAACAAGGTGCTTGAAAACCGCTAGGCGTTTTTCAAACGCGTCCCAGTCCAGCAACTTTTCTGGCAGAACCAGAGCACTCACTTTCCCGAAAACACTTAGTCGAATGGTTCGCCCCGTTGAGGCGATTAAAGACCGAAGTCAAGTTTATCGTTTGTGAAATAGGGTTGCAAGAAAAAAACAGAGAAAACACAAAGTTTTTTTGGGAAGAAAAAGTCGGATAACACCAGCAAAAATCAAAAGGTAAAATCCAACAAATATAATGTCCAATTCTAGGGTCGAGCAGCGGAGTTAATGTATGTGCGGTTCGCCTTACCCTCAAGGCGAAATTTAGACTATCAACAAGAGGTACGCCGGTTGGCCACGGTTCATCGTTGCCTTGGCGATTTATTCAGTAGTGAAACAGGGGCTAAACAAATACCATTTGTTATGTAATTTCATTGCTTTTTACTTTAAACTGTATTTAACCAACTACTTCAAATTCGATCGGAGAGAAACATGCGTTTAACCGCTATTGCCATCAGCCTGCTTCTACTCGCCGCACTGACGGCATCGCTGGAAACGGCGGAAACCAAAAATGCGTCACGCAAGTCAGCGGCCGTTAAGACTGTAGATTCTCCCCTACCACCAACCCCGATCAGCCATTCCTCGTATATGAGTCCGCATGCGTCTCCGATTGCCCTTAGCAACGGTCACGTTTTCGTCGTCAATACGCCCGACGATACGGTCGATATCATTCAGACCAAGAGCCGTAAGATCGTAGGCCGCGTCAAGGTCGGCATTGACCCAGTTGGTATCGCCGCACGGCCCGACGGCAGAGAAGTTTGGGTGGCAAATCACGTCTCCGACTCGGTCAGCATTATTGACACTGATCCGAAAAGCAAATCCTACCTGCAAGTAGTTGCCACGGTACAGCGATTCCATCCGACCAATGGATCCACTCGCTTCGACGAACCGGTTGGCATTGCATTTGCCAGTAATGACAAAGCCTATGTTGCCCTTTCTTCTGAAAATGCCATCGCGGTTATCGATGTTGCCAGTCGCAAGGTCACCAAGTTGTTGCCCGTCACGGCACAGGATCCCCGCGCGATTACCGTCCAGGGTGATCGGCTGTATGTCATTCCATTTGAGTCCAATAATAAATCCCAGCTTTCCGGTGGTACCGGTGAGCTGGATAAAGAATATGAAACGTTTGACGCCTGGCAACACTCCATCACCGTGAACAACGTTTTGTCGCTCGGGCACGTAACCGATATCATCAAACACCCTGAAGTACCGGATCGTGATTTATACGTTTTCGATACGAATACTGACGAGCTTGTCGAAGTTGTTGATACGCTGGGAACGCTGCTTTACGGACTCGCGGTTGATTCCAACGGAAAAGTATTTATTGCACAGGCCGACGCTCGTAATGACGCTAACGGCAAATCCGGTACAAAAAAACACGGCCTGAAGGAACTGGAAAACCGAGCTTTCCTTAACCAAATCACCAGTGTGACTTTTAAAGATGGCAAACCGGAAAAACCAGAATTTTTTGAGCTGGAACCACTCCCGCCAAACCACCCAGATAGAGAGATGGCGTTGGCAACTCCCTTTGCGATCCAGATCAGTGATGACGATACAACGATCGTCGCATCGGCGGCCAGTTCCGATACAATTTTTACACTCAATGCCGCGACGGGCGAAATACTTGGACGGGTACACGTCGGCGCAGTACCGCGTGGTATCGCTCTGCAATCGGATTCGGACGGCCAAGCGTCTCAAGCTTGGGTTCTTAACGCAGTCGCCAATACCGTGTCACTGATTGATGTATCCAACCCTACAAAACTCAAAGTAATCCAGACCATTGCGCTGCACGATCCGACGGATTCTGAAGTCAAGCGTGGCCGCATTGCGTTTAACACGGCAGCGGCTTCCACAACCGGAACTTACTCTTGCGCCAGTTGTCACCCCGACGGGCATACGGATCAATTGTTGTGGGTCCTCAATACACCCATTGTCACCGGCGGTAACCAGATCATGCCTCGTAGCACCATGCCCATTCGTGGCCTACGTGATACCGAACCCTACCACTGGGATGGAATACCAGGCGACCCGTACGGAGGAATCAACAGTGCCAATATACGCAAACATGTCGAACCCAACAGTGATGTCAAGGATCCGGTCACCAGCGCCCGCCATCTAATTGACGGTGGCTTGGCAAACACCATGATGACTGTTGGGGATAAGAAAGTTAATGACAAGGGGCAGTCCGGCGAGTTGTCCGATGCCGAGCGTGATGCGATGGCCAAGTTTCTGCTGAGCGTCACTTACCCCCCCGCCCAGCGGCGTTCCTTTACCAATGAGGTCTCGGCTATCGCCAGGGAAGGATTTGAGCTGTTTCACGTCCATGGTGACCTACAGCCTAAAAAGAATGTCTGTGGGGATTGTCACCGCATGCCATTTTTGGTGAGCACCAATACACCGGGTTCGGGGATGGAGGCTCCCACATGGCGGGGAGCGTATGACCGTTGGTTGATTCTACCGCAAGGTCGTCTCAATATTATTGATTTTGATTTCTATCGGAATGTCGCCGAAAAGGGTGCACCGGAACGCAGTGTATGGCAGTTTTCCTGGGCAGGGCGGAAACGCTTTGATCCCGTCTGGGATATGGTGCTTGAGGGAAGTACTGGATTTAGCGGCGCCTTTGCTCGCCAAGTCACGCTCAACAAAGCATCCATAGAAGAATCACTGTCGCTCCAATTACTGGATTCCCTAGAACAGTCCGCTCGTGAAGGAGGGATTGTACTTGAAGTTGAAGGAGTATGGCTCCGGAGCAAAAAGGGGCAGGCCGTGAATCTTCAGTTTGACGGTGCAAATTATGTGGAAACAACCGGAACCCAGAATGCATATAGCCGCGGGGAGCTTATCAGTTTCGTCTCTAGCGGAGAGTTTATTGGTACGTTCACCGGTCAGATGGGTTCCCCAGTGGACTTGAATCATCCGCAACCGGCTTTATGGACGCTCGGCTCGTTACAACGCCAGAGCGGTCGCCAGCGATTCCCAGTTCTGCACGAAGAGAAGAAGGTCATGGGAATGAGCGGACGCCACTTTGGTGAGGACGCGAATCTGATCGTTGACGGTCGACGGGTGGAAGGCAAAATCGAAATCCAGCAGGAAAAGAACCTGGTTTTGGTCTCCTTTACAGAAATGCCCCCCTTGGGCATGCACCTGCTACAGGTGCAAAATCCCCACGGTCTGTTCAGCAACGATTTCATCTTCTACGTCAAGGAAACCCCGTAGTCATAACGTAGGCCGGCTCTCCTGCAGCTAGGGCGGGTAAAATCCACACAAGCCACCGCTGACGTGGGCCTGCTATAACACGCTCGTAAACCATTGTTTAACTCGCGAATATCTACAGGTACTGCCAAGATGCCATCCCTTGTGCGACTCACACTCAGCATTTCAACCATTTTGCTATTGTCGTTTACGGCTTTACCATTGCCTGCCGCGGACGGATGGAAACATGGTTACGCCGATTCCGACGGCGTGAAAATACACTATGTCGAAGCAGGTGCAGGCCCGCTGCTGATTATGATTCATGGATTTCCGGATTATTGGTATAGCTGGCGAGATCAAATCCCCACACTTGCAAAAACCCACCACGTGGTTGCCATCGATCAACGAGGTTTTAATCGCAGTGACAAACCTGTAGGTGTAGAGCAGTATGCGGTCAGCAAATTAACAGCAGATGTCGCTGCCGTGATTGACCATTTCAAGCAGACGCAGGCCACCGTTGTCGGTCATGATTGGGGCGGTTTTGTGGCCTGGTCCTTTGCCATGGAGTACCCGTTGAAAACCGCCGGACTGGTAATTCTAAATTTACCGCATCCGCGCGGTCTCACGCGAGAACTGGCTGCCAATCCCCGGCAACACCAAAACAGTGAATATGCGCGACAATTTCAAAAACCCGACGCGGCTGGAAAACTGACTGCGGCAGGCCTAGCTGGATGGGTCCGAGAGGATGATGCCCGCGATAAGTATATCGAGGCATTCAAGAGAAGTTCCTTTGAGGGAATGTTGAACTTTTACAAGGCTAATTATCCACGGGAGCCGTATTCCATAACGGACCAGTTAAAAAAACCGGTAAAGTGTCCGGTGTTGATTATCCATGGACTGCGTGACCCCTATTTGTTATCTGGGGCGCTGAACGACAATTGGAAGTGGATTGAGCGGGAGATGACATTGGTTACTGTGCCCACAGCGAGCCATTTCGTACACCGAGAAAAACCGGCACTGGTGACTCGCCGAATTGCCCGCTGGCTGGAAGACCGCTAAACGATCGTAAATCAACATCAACTATCGTTTTTCGACAATGAGGCCCCCACGCATGTCATCAGCCGCGATACCGATGGTCACCGTGTGGTATATTGACATCGGCACTTACGCTTTCTGGTTCCAATCCACTCTAAAAGACAACAGCGCATGAATATCTTCACCCGTCACCTATTTGCCGTTTTGACTTTGGCAATCACATCCAGCCTGACCCCTGCAACGTGTCTGTCTCAGGGGGACGAACTAGGTGCATTACAAGCGGGTGCTGCAGTCATCGATGTCAGCCCCCGGCACTTCCCCGTCAATATGCTGGGCCAGTTTCATGAGAACTTCGCAGAAACCGTTCATGACCCCTTGTATGCCCGTGCCATCGTTCTTAAGAACGGCCAGTCCAGTATTGCGATGGTGGTCGTGGATAATCTCGGTGTGGATCCGGACGCAATCGAAGCTGCCAAACAACTTGCCGCCAAGCAAACCAATCTGCCAACCCAACGAATAATGGTATCTTCCACCCACACACACACCGCGCCGCCCACCGGTATCATTACCGCAGGAACGACGGCCGCTAAATATCGGGGATTGATGATCAACGGCATTGCAGAGTCCATCGTCCAGGCTCACAGCAATTTGCGTGCGGTCGAAGTTGGATTCAATGTTAAGCCCCTGGCCGAAGAAGTTTTCAATCGCCGCTGGCATCTGAAAGCCGGGAAAATGCCATTGAACCCTTTCGGGGAACTGGATCAGGTAAAGATGAATCCCGGTAACAACAGCAGCACGCTGGACCGACCGGCAGGGCCCACCGACCCGGATATTACCATCATTTCATTACGCGATGCGAAACACAAACCGTATGCCTTATTCGCAAACTATTCACTCCATTACGTTGGTGCCGTTCCGCGGGGCGGGGTTTCCGCAGACTACTTTGGTGAATTTGCCCGCCTCATGCCTATCCGTTTGCGAGCCTCTGCTGAGTTTGTGGCGATGATGTCCAATGGCACATCCGGTGACATCAACAACATCCCCTTTGGCTCAACCCGTCCGCCACGCGAACGCTTTGAACAGATACAAATCGTAGCGCGGAAATCTTCCGATGTCGCCTGGCACGCCTATCAGACAATTCCAAAATACGAAACTCATGTGGCACTACAAATGCTGCAACGCGAAATCACTTTGCGCTATCGCAAACCAACCTCAGACCAGCTCAAACGAGCGAAATCTATATTGAAAATCACGGATCAGGCTGAACTCGACCGTCTTCCCCGACTGGCCGTACCCTATGCCAATCGAACGGTGCTCGCCGCTGCCAGACCCGAGACGGTCAATGTCAAAATACAGGTCATCCGCATCGGTGATTTGGGGATCTGTTGTATCCCATTCGAAACATTCGCAGAAATCGGACTCGACCTCAAACAACGCAGCCCTCTGCCGCAGACCATGGTCATCAGTATTGCTAATGGTCGCTATGGATACCTGCCAACACCCGCACAACATCGACTGGGTGGCTACGAAACCTGGCTGGGAACGAATATTGTGCAAAAAGACACATCCGTGATTTTAACGACCAATTTGCTTGAAATGCTTGAGGCGTTATCGAGCGATAATTCCGGAACACGTTAGCAGACCGCGGGTTATACTAAGGGTAGTTATTTACGTACGCATGAAATAATCGTCACTAGGTGGAAATATCATGAGTTGGATTGGTCGCATCACGGGCATTGGCATCCTGCTAGTCGGTTTGTCGGTGGGATACGTATACCTCTTTGGCGGAGATAGTGGACCGGTTGTATCTGGCTTAGATGACGCATTGACCTATTCCGTAACACGACTGGACTTCGAGGCATTCGTAACGGAAACAGGAGATGTCGCTAGTGCTAGCAACCGGGAAGTTAGGTGTGAAGTCGAGGCTCGCGGTGCCCCAGGGACGACTATCATCAAAATTGTCGAAGAGGGAACATCGGTCCAAACTGGTGATTTCATTGTCATGTTTGATTCATCGGCGTTAGAAAACGATGAAACCGCACAACGAATTGTCGTTGCCAACAACCGTGCTAACCTTATTCAAGCGGAATCTCAACTTGCCAATGCGGAACGCACCCTCGTGGAATTTGAAAAGGGCTTGTATCAGCAGGAAGTTACCCTTATCGAGAGCGAGGTATTTGTTGCTCAGGAAAGTGTCGAAAGATCACTCGCAAAATTGCTCCATAGCCAGCGTTTAGCTGCCAAAGGATTTACTTCGATTGAGCAGTTACGCGGGGACCAATTCCAGCATGCAAAGGCTAAACGTGACTTAACTGCCGCCAACCTGAAACTAAATGTGTATCGCGAATTTACAAGAGAACGACTAACCGGTGAATACAACGCTTCCATCAAACAGAAAACAGCACAGCTAGAGGCCGCTCAAAGTACGTTGGATCTGAGTACCAGTCGGCTTGCCGACATCCAAGAGCAAATTATTAAGTGCAAGGTGCTGGCACCCAGTGAAGGGCAAGTCGTTTACGCCAATGACGAGCGGAAAGGCATCGTCATCGAAGAAGGGGCGATTATTCGGGACAACCAAGTCGTCGTTCGCCTGCCCGACATCAAAAACATGGAGGTCGCCGTGCGAATTAATGAATCACATGTTAATCGAATTCAAGCGGGTCAATATGCACGGATTGAGCTCGATGCAGATCCGGATCATCCGCTGGAAGGGAAAGTACGTCAAGTAGCCGCTTATCCCTTTCCTTTACGGTGGCACGGTGCACCGCTTGAGTATGACACCAAGGTAACGGTTATCAATCCACCAAGTACATTACGACCGGGACTGCGGGCTAAGGTCAAAATCTACTTTGAATCTCAGACCGGTGTATTGCAGGTTCCGTTAGCGTCCATCATGGAGCACGAGGAGTCACACTATTGCCTTGTACGTACGGATACGGGTTGGGATACTCGACGCGTGACCATTGGCACGAACAATAACACTCATGTTGTGATTGAAAACGGAATCTCCGAAGGTGATGTCGTGACTCTAACCCCCTTCCGGTTTATACAGCGTTCTGAACTTGACGATCAGAGTAACGAGCTTCAGGCTGTGCAAACATCTGTTTCTGCGAAAAAAGTGGACGCGGTTTCCAATATACCGGTACCAGAGAACGCTCCCGGCTCATGATCATACCCAAACTGCACACGTTACGTGTAGGACTCAGCAGCATCTTTCTCCATCCGCTGCGTTCCATTTTGACAATCTTAGGTATTTTTGTCGGCGTTGCTAGTGTTATTTGGTTGCTCGCGATCAGTGAAGGAATCAGTCGCGAAGTACAACGTCAGATCGAGGAATTAGGCGCTCGCAACGTCATCTTGCGCAGTCGGATGCCGGCCGAAGAGTATGTAGGCGACATGGACACCTTTTTCGTCAAATACGGAATACGTCGGTCGGATGTTGCGGCGCTACTTGAAATTCCTACCGTAGAAAATCACCTGTTGATCCGTGAAACAAAACGAGAAGCCCATTTTGGCGCGCAGACGATTGCTGCCCATATTGTTGCTTGCACACCCGAATACGCTCAAGCGATGAAACTGACGGTCAGCACAGGTAGTTTTATCTCTGATATTCATGTAACTGGGAAAGCAAATGTTTGTGTGCTTGCTCAGGAAATCGCAGATGTCTTTTTTCCCGTGTCCAACCCACTCGGCAAAACGATACGAATACGTGAAATCCCTTATGTCGTCATCGGAGTTATGGAACCACGGCAGGCAATGGCAGGTATTGGAAGTTCACTTGCCGCGCAGGACTTTGTAACTAATGTCTATATTCCTTTGGAAACATTTTGGCAACGTATTGGGGATACCGTCATGTTCCAAAGTGCTGGCCAACGTTCTGGCGAAGAAGTTCAATTAAGCCAGATTACGTTTCAGGTGGCATCGGTAGATGACGTCGTCAATACGGCGACAGCAGTTGAGCGTACGATGAGAAAATTGCATCGTCAAAACGACTTTTCGGTAGTCGTGCCGTTAGAGCTTTTAGAGCAAGCGCGAACCACTCGTCTGATGTTCATGGCATTTATGGGAATCATCGCTGCGATGACACTTATCGTTGGCGGAATTGGGATCATGAACATCATGCTAGCGACTGTGACTGAACGCACTCGAGAAATCGGCATCCGCCGCGCGTTAGGCGCTCGACAATCAGATATCATCCGCCAATTTCTTACTGAGACGATTGTCTTGTCAGTCGCGGGTGGTTTAACGGGTGTTATTGGAGGTTTATGCTGTCCGGCCCTCGTCGGGTATTTACAGGAACTGCTTCACCAAACGATGCCGGAAGTCATGGCGACGCTGCCGACGTCGGTCAAAAATGTGACGCCTGTGATTGTGCCCTGGTCTTTACCCTTGGGTGCGGGCATCTCCGTTCTAATTGGGATTTTGTTTGGAACATATCCTGCCATTCGAGCGGCTCAAATGGACCCTATTGAAGCCCTCCGCCATGAATAGCGATCGATAGCGCCGCTAGATTAACACCTTTTACGCGCGCGCAGTGAATAAGACATCGGCAGAGGTACGAAACCGTCTTTCAGTTTCCAGTAGTTGGGAATGACAGGTTCGAACACGTCTTCCCATGGCTCAAAGAACGCCCAGGGTCTTTCCTTAAGCAACTCAATCTCGAAACCATGTTTCACCAAAGCGTTGATGATCTCGCCGAATCCATGCTCCCAGCAGTGATTCGTCTGACTCCCAGTTTTGGCGTTTCGATCCGCATAACTGCCTTCGTAGTCTTCCGAGACTGGTTCCGTGCGAAAGGGATCGTACTTAGGCTGGATGACTTGCTTACCATCGATTTGAATCACTTCCATCAGGTCCAACGTGGGGTGAGTTTCTTCCATATAGAGAATTCCATCAGGGCGGACAAGTTGTGCACAAATCCCCGCCCATTCGTCCAGATCCGGCAACCAGCAAATCGCTCCGCGTCCGGTATAAACAATATCGAACTGTTCACCATTGAGAGCGGTTTCTGCTGCGCTAACCGCAGCCACCACAAAACGTGCGTCATCGATGTCAAGTAACCGCGCGAAACGCTCAGCCTCGACGATTGCCGCCGGTGAGAAATCAAGGCCTGTGACCTGAGCGCCGTAGCGAGACCAACTGAGGGTATCGGTACCGATGTGACATTGCAGGTGCAGCAACGATTTCCTTGCTACGTCTCCGACTTCCTCAAGTTCCCAAGGTCCCAGTTTACATTCACCTTGGAGAAACTCTTCAATTCGATAAAACTCCGCGCCACTTCCTTGAGCGTGCAGTTGCGCGACTGCATTCCAAGATTTGAGATTGTCCGCAAAACATTTCTCATACTTACCCGTCATCAAATCACCTTGCTCTTTTTTCGTCAGCGGCAGTTACCCATTTCGGTTCTCGGACGTCAACGAAGATTACTGTTTCAATTGGTAGTTAGTTCATCAACCATAACATTTTCGTTTTGAGGTACAATATAAACTTAAATTCGTTTTTGCCATACAACGGCCAACCGGTAAAGGCTCATGCACCGCTTATAACAGCTTGAGTCATTGCTCCTTTGTGACTCAATCCACTTGTGGAAGGGAAGGAACTTGAAACAGCAGATGCCACAATCGTCGCACACACGCCGCCGGTCATATACGGATTGGCTATTGGTGACATGCTTAGGACTGTTGGGTGTCGGGTTGACAGTCTCGTTGGCTTGGGGATATCAGCAAGAACCAAGAGCACATAGTTCGACTTCGGCTAATACATCTCAGACCCAGCACACTGTAGTACCCAAGGGGGAGAATCATCTGGGGCCCGCTTGTGTTGTCGACCGATTTTTCGTGGATGAAGTCTGGAGTAAACTAGGTGAACGCGTTTGCCTAAAATGTCATCAAGCGGGAGGTGATGCCTCAGCGAGTGATTTCATATTGCACGACCCGTCACGCGATCGAACCAAAAGACTTGAGGTCTTGCGTCAAAATTACATAGCATTTCAGCGGATGGCTGCCGCTAAACACAAAGGTCAATCCAGATTACTATTAAAGGCCACTGGTCACCTTGAACACGAAGGTGGAGAAATATTGAAAAAGGACTCGACTGGGTATCAGATATTAAAAGAGTTCGTTCGCCGCATAAATCATCCCCAGCGAAAAGACCGAGAACGAGACGCACAGATCGCAGCCAATATGCCGGCATTTTTCGATTCAATAGAAATGATGCCACCGAGGCGTTTGCTCCGTCGAGTAACTCTGTCATTGGCGGGTCGATTACCGACGGACACAGAACTTGCGTTGGTCCATCGCGAGGGGCTCAGCGCAATCCGTCGAATTCTCGACGACGTGATGCAACAAGATGCATTTTACGAACGTTTGCAGGAAGCTTTTAACGACATACTACTTACGCGAGGATACGACGGTTCTGGTGAATTGGCGCTTTCTTATGAACACTTCAAGAATCGACTTTGGTATCAGCAGCGCGATCCGCGCAAAGGTTTAAGCCCAGAAGAGGCAAAAACACTTCCCTATTCTCATCCGAAAATGAAGGTTTATACCAAGCTCATAGCAGATTATCGCGAGGGCATGCGTCGCGAGCCTCTTGAATTGGTCGAGCATATCGTGCGCAATGACCTTCCATTTACTCAGATCGTAACGGCTGACTACATAATGGTCTCGCCCTATACCGCCAGAGGCTACGGGATCTACGAGGGCTTGAAGGACAAGTTTGTTGATCCTGACGATCCCTTTGAATTCATCACAACGAAAATAGAGTCGCTAAAATTGCGTAATGGAAAGCCCGCTCAAGAGTCTCCTACGGGATTCTATCCACACGCGGGACTATTGAGTTCCTTCCAATACTTAAAGCGATATCCGACGACCGAAACGAACCGCAATCGATTACGAATCAGAATGTACTTTGAACACTTTTTAGGCATTGATTTACTGTCTTTGGCTCCGCAAGTGAGTGACGCAGCGGCGATAACTGCCACGTATGAGATTCCAACAATGCAGGCATCCGACTGTGTTGTTTGCCACAAGGTAATGGATCCAATTGCTGGACTTTACCAAGATTTTTATGTAGTTGACGGTAAAGGCATCTATGGTCCTCGAAAAGAGGGCTGGTATGAGGATATGTTTTCGTCGGGATTCAACGGCGAATCGATACCTCAAGCCGAACAATGGCGATCTTTACAGTGGTTAGGCGAACGTACTGCTAGCGACCCTCGCTTCGCCGTCGCCATGGTTAAACATGTTTGGTATATTCTCATGGGTCGCAAACCTATGTTGCCTCCAGAGGACATCGATGATCCTTTTTTTACTGCTCATCGTCGCGCATATAGGGCGCAGCAAGCTGAAATAGAACGAATAACTGATAAGTTTATTCAGGGTAATTTCAATTTAAAGATAGCATTCCAAGAACTCGTTCAGTCAAATTTTTATCGCGCCGAAGGTCTAGCAGCGACTGTCGACGATCCAAAGCGACTCGCCGAAATTGATGATATCGGTCTTGCGAGATTATTAACTCCAGAACAGCTCGAACGAAAGCTAACTGCGATTTTCGGCAGGAAGTGGGGTCGCCTGACCGATCCTGAGAGTAAATTCAAGATACTCTATGGCGGCATTGACTCAAAAGAGGTTACGCAGCGACTGTCAGATCCCAGCGGAACCATGGGGGCCATTCAACGAATTTTGGCTAATGATATTGCCTGCAAAAACGTCGCATCTGATTTTGCACTACCTGCTAGCGAACGGAGACTCTTTCCTGAAATTGAAATCGACATCATACCTGGTGTAAATCGTGCCGCGGATGAGCAGATACGAAGAGCGATCGTGCATTTACACGAACTGATACTAGGTCGTTTCGATTCGGTAAACGACTCCCAAGTAACGCAAACATTCGACTTGTTTTCTAACATCATTACCGACTCGAAATCGAGGACCGATATTTCAAAAGTTGAAAGTTATAGTTGTCAAACGCTGGCTGACAAAACTCCTCGTGACGCTGACCCCGATTATTCAATTCGGGCATGGCGAGGTGTCGTAACCTACTTACTGCGACAACATGAGTTTCTGTATGAGTAGACGGTCCGAGGTCGCAATAAGACGGGGACTAACATGGTATAATCCGTAGCGTGAGATGTACCGGTAACGACTGGGATGATGGAGAGGTGGGGGGAAACAGAATTAGAAATGAATCGTCGTAACCTATTGAAGCTATGCGGAGCTGCTGGATTAGGCCTGTCCGCGCCAATTGGAAGGTCGCTGTTGGCAAACGACTACCTGCCGCAAGGAGAACTCCCATTCTATGATGGTCCCTACTATGTTGTATTCAATGCGGCAGGGGGTTGGGACACCACTTATTTGATGGACCCAAAAGGCACTGCTGAATCGAACCGTCTTTATACGCAAGGCGATATTCTCAGCGAAGGCAATCATCGCCTAGCCCCCAATGCAGCCCACATTGAGGCAGGCATGAGTAACGAGGATTTTTTTAAAAACTATGGCGACAGCCTGTTGGTACTCAATGGGCTCGACTATTCGGTCAACAACCATTCCCCCTGCTCAAGGTACATGGCAACGGGTAAATTGGACAGCCTATCTTATCCCACTTTTGCCGCATTGATTGCTGCCTGTAATGGTGGCGAAGTCCCTTTGGCTTTCCTCACATTCGGTAACTACTCGTCCACCGGTAATCTTGTAGCGTTGGCACGAGTGCCATATCTGAATTCACTCAACCGTCTTGCCAATGCCGACGGTGTTCAGGGTAACGCTCAAAGCCCCTACCACGATGACTTTGTCAGTGAACGAATAGAACGGGCGTTGCAATCACAAATGCAGTCGCGTTTGATCAAGCGGCGTCTCCCCCGCGTGGAACGATCTCAAAACATGCTTTACGCAGCACAACTCAATTCAAAAGCGCTACAAAGGGTGACTCCTTTTGTGCCGAAGTCATCACCCAAGGAAAGACTGTCACGCCAAGCCGATATTGCGCTTGCTTCGTTTAAAGCCGGTGTCTGTGTCTCCGCAAATCTCTCGATCGGGCAATTTGATAGCCACTCCAACAACGATCGTGATCAAATGAAGTTAATCCCAGAACTGCTCGCTGGCGTGGACTATCTTTTGAAAAAATCTGAAGAACTACAAATTCGAGACAAATTGGTTGTCATCATTCAAAGTGAAATGGGTCGTACGCCAACCTACAATAATAACCAAGGTAAAGATCATTGGTCGATTGGTTCTGCTATGTTCATGGGTGCGGGCATTCAAGGTAACCGTGTTGTGGGAGCTACTGACGAGATACAGTTTCTCCTTACGGTTGATCCACAATCGCTAGCAATTGACGAACACAACGGTACGCGCATACGGCCCGAACATGTCCACGCGTCCTTACGGGAATTTGCCGGGATTAGTCAACACGCCTTTTCTATGCGTTTCCCTTTGAAGGTGCCGCTCGAGCAGAAACTGGTGGGGTTGTTCGGTAACGAGCGTTAAAGATTAATAGCTGGGTCGCTTCTTTTTGTAATACGTGCCGATCGATATCCATATCGACTATTTTTACTCACTACGAGCAAAACTGCTTTACATGCCCCTCGTAATTGGTACTGCATTCTCAACACTAGTAAGGTAACATTATCGTACAGGGTGATTGTCCTAGCACAATACGGATATAGACAATGCAACGTCGTGATCTATTAAAAGCAGGCCTGTACGGTTTTGGGGGCTTGAGCTTCTCAGGTTTACTGCGAGCGCGCGCTCAGGCCAAAGATATCGCGTCCGCGGCGGGTTCCGCATTCGATAAATCGCTTAACGCGGCAGGGGAACCAACGGCTATTATCTTAGTTTGGTTACGTGGTGGTTGCAGCCATTTGGATACATGGGATCCCAAGCCCGATGCACCCAGTGAATTTCGCAGTCCATTCACTCCAATAAACACCAATGTGCCGGGCATAGTTCTAACAGAATTACTACCATCGTTGTCTAAATGTGCCGACAAGTATTCACTGTTACGATCAGTTGCCCATACCGGAGGCGGTCATCCGGCCGGATCGTTGCAGGTATTGGCGGGCGATCCAGCCGCGGCGGACAAAACTTTGCCGTTGCTGCCGGACTGGATGTCGGTCGCTAACTATCTGCGGTATAGCCCTAAACGAAAGATCCCCAACTACGTCACCGTCAATCCTGTAGATCGGTACGACAGTTTTACGATTGCTGGATCTACTTATCTAGGGCCTTCTTATGAACCGTTTAAGGTGACTGGTGACCCGAGCCGGCCAGATTTCAGTGTCCCTAATATTGGATTATCGGATCCCTCGCGGGCGGCCCGCTTTAAGAGTCGCATCAACTTAAAAAGAGGTTTGGATCGTTTGCTCGCTGAGATTGATCAAACCGGCGCGATGGAGGCATTTGACGATTTTGACCGTCAGGCACTATCGTTGTTGACTAGTAAAGATGCGGCACAGGCGTTCGATTTGAGTCAGGAGAATCAACGCACTCGCGAACGATATGGAATGAATCAATGGGGTCAACAGTGTCTGATGGCTCGCAGGCTAGTCGAGGCTGGCGTGGAAATTGTCACCACAGAATTTGATGGACCTTTGTGCGGTCGGGTAGCGAATTGGGACGACCATGCCGTGAATCATCATGTGTTTGACGCTATCAAATTTCGCGCGCCGGTGTTTGATCAAGCGATTTCCGCACTGATCGAAGACGTTTACGCACGAGGCTTGGACAAACGGGTTCTGGTCGTGGTTACTGGTGAGTTTGGCCGGACGCCACGAATTTCTCACGTTGCCAGCAGCGGCGGCGGAGTGGCCAGTGGGAATAAGGGAACGGTACAACCGGGACGAGACCATTGGCCTCGAGCTAATACGATGCTGTTTGCCGGGGGAGGAATTCAGACTGGGCAAATCATTGGCAAGACAGATTCACGTGGCGAGGATCCGGTTGAACGCCGCGTAAGTCCGGGTGATTTCTTGGCAACACTATACAGTCATCTGGGTATCGACGCACACAAAGTTGCGTTGCCTGACTTTGCTGGCCGCCCCGTTCCCATCCTTACATCAGGCACTGCTATCTCAGAATTGTCTCCTAAAGTGTGATCTATAAGTTAGGTACACACTCGAACAGGTCAAAGCGATTATGACATCGCGAAATTTAAGAAACTTGACCGCCTTTCCCGTCCCCCAACGCGGCTTACAAATCAAGCAGTGGATCGAGTTTTTGAGCAGCAGCGATCAGCCACGTTTACCATTGAATTTGCGAAACGCCTTTAGGTAAATCAAAGCATACAATCAGCCCTTTGGAATCAGCACACCAAGTGCCACTACGCAACAGACGAGTCTCAGCCACACCTTGCAATGCGACAGTCTGGTTTTCGACCATGAGCCGAGGGGCATTGTTGGTTGCCACCGCTCCGGCCACTCGCACCGTAAAGTTTGCAGTGCCAAACGGTGCATTAAATGATATCTTTCGCTCTGCTAGGGCAATGTGAGTTAGTTCCTTAGCCGTCCAATAGCGTCCTATTTCGCTGAGCTTCATCCAAATAGTTTGGTCGCTAAAACGGCTATTGAGGGTCTCGACGACGCGCTTAAACGCTGTAAATCCCTTTTTGGTTCCCTGTGTGTACATGCCTGGCCAATGGCACAGCATCACGGCGGGTTCTCCTCGCTTTATCAATTCCACCATCCGCCCACTCGTGCCTGCGGCATTTGCATATCTGTCTGGTTCACTTTGTCGGTCGCCGTCCCAGCCGCCAAACCAGTCGCCAGTGCAGGCCGGTACATTCACGGTAACCTTGGGGTCGGAACTATCGACGTTTCGAACATGCTCCAATCTCGGCTGAGCGCTTTCATCACCATTGACGACATATTTGAAATAGTGTGGGAGCTCACTGCCATATACATCTCGGACGGCCTCGTGTACCGCGAGTGGTAGTTCATCTTTGACCAAATTACCGAAGCCACCTGGGGTCGTAACACCTTGGCAGGGTAGTCCACAATTCTTCAGAATCCGTAGAGCGTAGGCTAGATAAGCCGCCATTTCATCAACACTCTTTTTTGTGCGAGGATATGAATTCTCCATAGTCGCAGGGTTGATTTGCTGTATTGGCCGACCCGTTTTGATATCAATCACGCGAGTGTGAGTGATCATCTCTGGATGGATATCCCAATTTGGAACCATCAATTCACGGACTAGTTTCAAACTTGCCTGCAACTGTTTCTGAGACCAACCGGGCAACTCTCTGTCCACCCAGCCTACGCACGCGGGAAACGGGACAATACTGTATTTTCCTTTAACTCCATGCTGAGCGCACCATTGGCCGAACTCACGAACAAATGAATCCGGGATTTCTCGTGGCCATGTTTGCCACGGTTTTTTATATTCGTTGCGTTCAGGCCACGCTGTGGCAAATTGAGGCATGCAGTAATGCCCCATATTGACGAGGCAAGTTGAATCATCGACCACGAATGATAGCGGGACGCGTAGCTGCGGGTTGAGTACTGTGACGGCCTGAGGTTTGACAACTTCAGCAGCAGCAATAGCCGGCCATGCTTGCAAAGCAGAAAGCGCCGTTGATCCGGTAGCAAGAAACTTTCGACGCGAATGAACGTAATTACTCATAAAGGTGCCTTAGGAGCCAACACACATACTGCCTTTAAGTTAATTGATAGTTCCTGATTAAGCAATTCATCTCTTAGGCAACGGCGAACATTCTCGGCGTACGCATCTCGTTACCGTAAGCGCCGACCGTGTTGCTTGACGCGAAAGCATCATGTTCAGTAAACTAACAACTACTCCCCCTGCGAAATGTAATTTTACCCACTCAAATATGGCCTCCAATGGCGTCACCAAGTAATGACAATCTAGAACAGGCTGATCCGCATCAAGCGGCACGATTGCCTATTTCAAGACGCACGCTGCTCGTAGCCGGTGGCCTGTCGTTTTGCGGCGCGTCACTACCCGAACTCGTAC